>NZ_JACARS010000052.1:0-58364 GCF_013386485.1 Pseudomonas sp. P7758
CGAACACTTCGGTGACACCGGGCTTGGCCTTGATCTCCGAGAGCATCGGGTTCCAGGTGGTGACGGCCTTGACCTGGTCGGTGTTGAAGGCGGCGGCGATATCGGCGTCGGAGGTGTTGACCACTTTCAGGTCTTTTTCGCTGAGGTTGGCCGACTCCAGGGCGCGGGCCAGCAGGTAGTGGGACACGGAGAGTTCCACCAGGTTGACGTTCATGCCCTTAAGGTCGGCGACGGTCTTGCCTTCACCTTTGATGACCACGCCATCGTTGCCATTGGAGAAGTCGCTGACCACCAGCGCGGTGCTGTCCACGCCGCCGGCGGCGGGAATGGTCAGGGCGTCCATGTTGGTCATGGTGCAGCCGTCGAACTGGCCGGCGGTGTACTGGTTGATGGATTCGACGTAGTCATTGAGCTGCACCATGTCGATCTTGATGCCGTACTTCTTGGCCCACTTGTCGAGGATGCCTTGGCTGCCGGCGTATTCCCACGGCATCCAGCCGGCATAGATCGTCCAGCACACGCTGAAATGGTCTTTGGGGGCGGCTTGGGCGGAAAAACTCACCACGGCGGCGAAGGCGGCGGCGAGCAGGGCGGGTAAACGTATCGGGGGCATGGATGCTTCTCCAGTTGATCAAGGGCGAGCAGGAGCAACGCGGCACCGTGAACGGTGGCTTGTCTCCCGGGCTTTTATCCCGCCGTGTAACCTCAACTGGAGGTCGCCGACTCTCGGACCAGCCACTCGCCTTAGCGAGCCGGAACCCTAGTCAGCCATTGCAAATTGTGGTGCCGCGAACCTGTGATGACTCCTGCACTGGAGAGGTAAAGCGAGAGTCGTGCCAAGTGGCACGGGTGCAGTAATGGCGTGGGTTGGCGCGAGGAGGGGGGCGCAACGTGCGGTGAATATGCGTCGTGGTGGTGCGGGATTGCACTGCAATGAGGCGACCGGCAGATGTATCAATCTATGTCTAAATCGCACCAGATTCCGTTTTTGATGTCAGATATTTCGTCAGGCAGTGAAAGCTGTTTGCCGCCCCCCAGCGTCGCTGGGTGTGCTCTTCCGCGGTCCAGGAGGCCGCCATGTATCGTCGACTGCTTCTCATCGCTTTGCTCGGCTTGACCCTTTCTGCGTGCGCGCCTTATTACGGTGGCGGCCAGGCCTACTACGGTTCCGAGGTCTACACGGCGCCCGCGCCGGCGTATTACTACGGCGGCGGCCCGTATTACCATTACCGCCAGGGTTACTACCCGCCACCGCAGCGTTATTACCCGTCGCCGCGTTATTACCAGCCGGCGCCTCGCTATTATCCTGCGGGGCCGCGCGCGGGTTATCGGCCTTACCCAAACCAGGGTTGGGGCAACAGTCACTGGGGTAATGGTGGCGGGCATGGCCAGGGTGGTGGTCAGGGTGGAGGCCGTGGCGGCGGTCATCGCTGATAGGAATAATTGGAAAAACGGCGCTCAGGCGCCGTTTTTGTTTACCGTTGGTCGGCACTGTCATATTTGACAGCTATCCTGTGGGTTACGCCTGTAGTTAATTGGGAGCAGTCGCCTGTTTGGCGTATCGCTTTCAGCATCGACTGATGGAACCCATGACATGAACGTCAGCCAGCTCTACCTGTTATTTTTTGCTTTTCTTGGCGTCAGTACGTTGGCAGCAGCGCAATCCTGTCCTTACCCGAGTGCTGTACGGTACGTTGACGGTCACTTTCAGGGAACTGACAGCGACTCGCCATGGATAAGCCAGGCAATGAGCGGCGGGGAATTCGTGGAAACCTTTGTCGGCGCGCTTTTTACTCCAAGCGAGCAGGACGAGCGCAAGCATGGCTATCTGGAAAAGTGCATTTATAAAACCCTGAGGGGTAAGACAGTCACCCTGAGGTACGGCACGGCCCAAGCCGGGGGGGCGATGTCGCTGGTAGATACCACGCATTGGGTACCGGGCACCGATGCTTTCGGGCAACAGATTTTCCAGTGCGACGACCACCAACCCGATAATTGTGCCTTCACGTTCGAGGGCAAAAAAGCGCCGGCGGGCGCTCAATAGTCAGACAGGTCCGCCAGCGGATGCCGCCCTTCCCAGACCTTGTGGAAGTGCGCCTGCACCACGGCCTCGGGGATCAAGTTGATGTCCTGCCAGTGCCAGTGTGGCTGCTGGTCCTTGTCGATCAACCGCGCCCGCACACCTTCGCTGAATTCCGGGTGACGGCAGCAGTTCAGGCTCAAGGTGTATTCCATCTGGAACACCTGGGCCAGGGACAGGTGCCGCGCTCGCTGGATCTGTTCCCACACCAGGTGCGCGGTCAGCGGGCAGCCTTCGTTCAGGGTCTTGCCTGCGCGGCGGAGCAGCGGGTCGGTGTGATCGCGTAACTGGCTCAAGGCTCGCCACGCACAGCGCACATCCCCCACGTCCAGCCACTCGTCGATCTGCCCACGGCGCGGCAGCCATTGGGCTTCGGGCCACTGGCCGGTGGCTTCCTGGGCCAGGGCCTTGAGCAGGCTGTTGAGCTGCATGTCGGTCTGTTCCTGCCAGTTCAGTTGCAGCAGGCCTTCAAGCAGTTCGTCTTGTTGTTCATCCAGCAGGAAGCGGTCGGCCAGGCCCAGGTCCAGGGCGTCGCGGCCATTCATATGGGCGCCGGTCAGGCCGAGGAACAACCCCAACTTGCCGGGCAGGCGAGACAGGAACCAACTGGCGCCCACGTCCGGGTACAGGCCGATGCTGATTTCCGGCATGGCCAGGCGGCTGCTTGGCGTGACGATGCGCACGGCGGCGCTTTGCAGCAAGCCCATGCCACCGCCCAGCACATAGCCGTGGCCCCAGCAGATCAGCGGTTTGGGATAGGTGTGCAGGCGGTAGTCGAGGCGGTACTCCGCGGCGAAAAATTGCGCGGCCAGCGCCGGTACTTCGCCGGGATGTTCACGGCAGGCCTGGGCCAGGCTGCGGACTTCGCCACCGGCGCAAAAAGCCTTGGGGCCATTGCCGCGCAGCAGCACGCAGACGATTTGCGGGTCTTTGGCCCACGCGTCCAGGCGTTCGCTCAGGGCCAGGATCATCGGCAACGACAAGGCATTGAGGGATTTTTCCGCGTCCAGGCTGGCGATGCCAACGCGGGCGCCGCCGGTGCCAATCAGCTCTTCGAAGTGCAGGTTCATCATGACCTCAATCGATAAAGTGAAGGTTCAGTATGATCGCTTCGCAGGAAAGTGCGGTATCTGCGTCAGATCAATTGACAAGCAAGGTCGGCTTTCCTAGGGTTCGCCTCATTCTTTTGACTAGACAGCGTAACCATGACCACCGACGACCGTATCAAACTCGAACCCAGCTGGAAACACGCCCTGCGTGACGAGTTCGACCAGCCGTACATGGCCCAGTTGCGGGAATTCCTGCGCCAGGAGCACGCGGCAGGCAAGGAGATCTACCCACCCGGCCCGATGATCTTCAACGCACTCAACTCAACGCCCCTGGACAAGGTCAAGGTGGTGATCCTCGGCCAGGACCCGTATCACGGCCCGGGCCAGGCCCACGGCTTGTGCTTCTCGGTGCAACCGGGCGTGCCGGCACCGCCGTCGCTGGTCAATATCTACAAAGAACTCAAGCGTGACCTGAACATCGACATTCCCAACCACGGCTACCTGCAAAGCTGGGCCGACCAGGGCGTGCTGATGATCAACACCACCATGACCGTGGAGCGCGCGAATGCCAACGCCCATGCGGGCAAGGGCTGGCAGGTCTTTACCGATCGGATTATTGAAGTGGTGAGCGAGCATCAGCCGCACCTGGTGTTCTTGCTGTGGGGCGCCCATGCGCAGGGCAAGCAGAAGCTGATCGACGCCACCAAGCACCTGGTGCTGACGTCGGTGCATCCGTCGCCGTTGTCGGCCTATAGAGGGTTTATTGGCTGCGGGCATTTCAGCCGCACCAACAAGTTTCTTGAGCAGAATGGCGAGACGCCGATCGAGTGGCGATTGCCGCCGGTTTGACATAGCTCCAATGTAGGAGCTGTCTCGCTAAAGCTCGACAGCTCCTACAATTGAACGTCTCTTGGGCTTCAGATTTTGTCTGGCTGCCGGTTCCAGTGCCGAAACAAAGGCTCCGCCAGAAACAGCACAAACAACAAACGCATCACCTGCATCGCCGTCACCAACGGCACCGACAGTTGCAGGGTTTCCGCCGTCAGGCTCATTTCCGCAATTCCGCCTGGCATCATGCCCAGTGTCAGCGAACGCAGGTCCAGATGTGTGAGTGCACTCAAGCCCACAGCCGCCAGCGTCGCAATCAACATGGTCAACGCCGTACCGATCAACGTACGTCCCATGAACAACGGCGCGCGCCGGAAGAACTGCCGGTTGAAGTGGCAGCCCAGGCCGCTGCCGATCAGCCACTGGCCGATCTGGCTGCCGCCGTCGGGCAGCCCGATGTGCAAGTCCCAGGTAATGCTGGCGGCGGCACTGACCAGCAGCGGCCCGAACAGCCAGGGGTTTGGCTGACGCAAGCGTTGCCAGCCCCAGGCCACCAGGGCGCCGACGGGAAACAGCAGCGCCAGCCAGGTCCAATCCACCGTCGCCGGATGAAACTGCGGGGCACCTTCCCCCAGCAAATACTTGAACGCCGCCGGCACACAGAGCACCACCACCAATACCCGCAAACTCTGGCCCGCCGCGACGCGGCTGAGCACTGCGCCGTTGCGTGCGCCGAGGTTGACCATCTCCCCCGACCCACCCGGCATGCTCGAGAAAAACGCTGTGGCACGGTCTTCACCGCTGCGGCGCATCAACCACACACCCACGATGCTGGAGAGGCTGGTGACCAGCGCGCCGAAGAAGATCAGGCCGAAGTGGCTCATCACCTGCTCGATCACCACCGGGGTGAAGTGCAGGCCGATGCCGATGCCCACCACCCATTGGCCGCATTTGCGGCCGCCGGGAATTTCCGCGAGCTGCCAGGGTGTCAGGCAGCGCACCAGGATGATCGCCAGCAACGAGCCGACCATGTACGGCAGTGGCCAGCCGATCTGGCTGGCGAGATACCCGCCCAGCAGACCGACCAGCGGTGTTGCCCACCAGTTTCTGAACGTGGCCTCAGACATCGGCCACGGCACGACGCTGCAGGGAACGCTTGCGCCAGATGCGCAGGAGCGGGAACAACAGCATCAAGGCCGTCAGTACCCACACGCCGAAGGTGATCGGGCTCGACCAGAGGATCTGCAATTCGCCGTTGGAAATCGACAGCGCACGACGCAGGTTCTGCTCCATCAACCCGCCGAGGATAAAGCCCAGCAGCACCGGCGAGAGCGGGAAATCCAGCTTGCGCAGGATGTAGCCGAAGATGCCGATGCCGACCATCAGGAACAGGTCGAAGGTGGTGGCGTGAACCGCGTACACACCGATCGCAGTGATGATGGCGATCACCGGCACCAGTGCCCAGTTCGGCACGGCAAGGATGCGGGTGAAGATGCGGATCATCGGGATGTTGAGGATCACCAGCATGATGTTGGCGATAAACAACGAGGCGATCAGGCCCCAGACGATGTCCGGTTGCTGTTGGAACAGCAGCGGGCCGGGGGTGATGTTGTACAGCGACAGGGCGCCGATCATCACCGCCGTGGTGCCCGAGCCGGGTACGCCGAGGGTCAGCATCGGCACCAGGGCGCCGCAGGCGGAAGCGCCGATCGCGGTTTCCGGAGCCGCCAGGCCGCGCATGTCGCCCTGACCGAATTTACCGCTGGCACCGGCCAGGCGTTTTTCGGTCATGTAGGCCACGGCCGAGGCCAGTGTGGCACCCGCGCCCGGCAATACGCCCATGATGAAACCCAGCAGGCCGCAGCGAATATTCACGACGAATACCGCGGAAGCTTCCTTCAGGTTGAACATCATGCGTCCGGTGGCTTTCACGGCTTCCTGGCCACGGTGGGTTTTTTCCAGCAGCAACAGGATCTCGCTGATGGAGAACAGGCCCAATACAAGCACCACGAACTGGATGCCGTCGGTCAGGTGGATGTTATCGCCGGTGAAGCGGTACACGCCGCTGTTGGCATCGATACCCACTGCTGACAGAAACAGGCCGATCAAGGCCGCGACAAAGGTCTTCAGCGGCTTGTCACCGGCCATGCCGCCCAGGCAGACGATGGCAAACACCATCAGTACGAAATATTCCGCCGGGCCGAAGGCAATCGCCCATTTGGCCAGCAGCGGGGCGAACAGCACCATGCCGCAGGTGGCGATAAACGCACCGATGAACGAACTCCACGCCGACAGCGACAACGCCACGCCCGCCAGGCCTTTGCGAGCCATCGGGTAGCCGTCGAGGGTGGTCATCACGGTGGAAGCTTCACCCGGGATGTTCAACAGGATCGAGCTGATGCGCCCGCCGTATTCGCAGCCCAGGTACACGGCCGCCAACAGGATCAATGCCGACTCAGGCGGCAGCCCCAGGGCAAATGCGATGGGGATCAACAGCGCTACGCCGTTGATCGGCCCAAGGCCCGGCAACAGGCCGACCACGGTGCCGATCAAGGTGCCGCACAGTGCGGTGATCAGGTTGTAAGGGGTCAGTGCAACGCCGAAGCCCTGGCCCAAATAGCTGAACGTATCCATATCAGTTCTCCAGAACTTCAAGCAGGCCGAGCGGCAGCGGTACATCCATGGCCTTGTCGAACAGCAGGTAAAGACCGATGCTCATCAAGGTCACGATCACCACGCTGGGCATCCAGCGGCCGCCATACAGGCGCGCCATCGGGATGCCGATCAGCATGCTGCTGAGGATGAAACCCAAGGGTTCGAAGGTGCCGGCAAACACCAGCAGCAACCCGACGCAGATGCCGATCTTGATCAGGGTCTGGCGGTCCAGCGCGGGCTCTTCTTCTGTGTGCTTGGTGGGCTGTGGACGAAACAGCATGTAGATCAGGCCCAGGCCCATCAGCCCGAGCATCAGCAGCGGGTAGGCCCGAGGCCCTACCGGCTCGTAGGAAAACGACGCCTGATATGGCCAGGCCATCAGTGCGAGGCCGGCACAGACCAGCAACATCACTGAGGCGAAAATGCGTTGTAAGAGCATGGGAAACTCCTTGGAGACTCTTGTAGGCGCGAGCTTGCTCACGAAGAACGCCAGGACGTCGCGTTTATACAGGCAGCACGCGTCATCGTTGAAGTTTTTCGCGAGCAAGCCCGCTCCCACAGAGGGGCGATTACTGGATCAGGCCGAACTCTTTGGCCAGCACTTTGTAGTCAGCCACCTGTTTCTTCACGTAGGTGTCCAGCTCCGGGCCGGTCATGGCGAACGGGAACAGCTCGCGCTGGTCACGCAGCTTGGCGAACTCTTCGGAAGCCAGCAGTTTGTCGAAGGCGTCTTTCCACCAGGCATAGTCTTCGTCGCTGACTTTTGGCCCGAGGTAGAAGCCACGCACCACCGGCCAGACGATGTCGTAGCCTTGTTCCTTGGCGGTCGGGATGTTCTTCATTTCCGGCTCGTCCAGGCGTTCGTCGGAGAACACCGCCAGCAGGCGCATGTCACCACTGAGGATGTGCGGCATGGAGTCGGAGATGTCGGTACTGCCTACCTGGATATGGCCGCCGAGCAGGGCGGTGGCGATCTCGCCGCCGCCTTCCAGTGCCACGTAGCGCAGGTCACGCGGGTTGATGCCGGCGGCCTTGGCGATCAGGGCGGTTTGCATCCAGTCCTGGCTGCCGACGGTGCCGCCGGAACCGATGACCACGCTGCCCGGATCTTTCTTCAGGGCCTTGACCAGATCGTCGAGGTTTTTGTAGGGCGAATCGCTTTTCACCGCGATGGCACCGTAGCTGGTGCCGACGGCCGCGAGCCAGCGCACGGCGCTTTCATCGAAGCGGCCAAATTTGCCCTGGGCCAGGTTCAACAGCGAGCCGCTGGACCACGCCACCAGCGTGCCGGCGTCGGCCGGACGCTGCGCCACGACGGCGTTGTAGGCCACCGCGCCCACGCCGCCGGGCATGTAGGTCACGCGCATCGGCTTGCTCAGCAGTTTCTCGTTGACCAGCGCGCTCTGCGCCAGTTTGCAGGTCAGGTCGAAACCACCGCCGGGGGACGCCGGGGCGATGCATTCCGGGCGCTTGGGCTCGGCGGCCAGCAGTTGGCTGGCGAACAGCATGCAGCTGGCCGTCAGGGCAAATTTACGCAGTGAAAGGGTCATGTTCATCTCCATCATTGTTGTTATGAGGTTGCTGTTACCAGAGTGCGACGCTGTAGCTCACCAGCAGGCGCACTTCATCCGCATCACGGGCCGAATAGTTGGAACGGTAGGTGGCATTGCGCAGACGCACGGCCACGTCCTTGAACGTGCCGCTTTGCACCACGTAGCGGATCTCGCTGTTGCGTTCCCACTCCTTGCCGGTCTCGCCGTTCTTGAGCTTGATGTTGTCACCCGACAGGTAACGGCTCATGAAACTCAGGCCGGGAATCCCCAGCTTGGCGAAGTCGTAGTCGTAGCGGGCCTGCCAGGAGCGTTCTTCGGCGCCGGCAAAGTCGTTGATCTGCACGAAGTTGACAAGGTAAGGATCGCTACCGTCCACGTAGGGAAAGGCGCTGTCGCCGGACATGTGCTGGTAACCGGCGCTGAGCTTATGGCCATTGAGGGCATAGCTGAAGAGGCCGTTGAGGGAGGTGTTGTCGATCTTGCCGCCGCGCGCCGCGCCGGTGTCGTCACTGACGGCCAGGCGCAGGTCGGCGCCGAAGGTGCCGGGGCCCATCGGGCGCGAGGCCACGAGGCCGAGGAAATGCTGGCGGTACACGTCGTCGAGTTGGGCGAAGTGGTAGCTGCCGGTGATCTTGTCGGCGAACTTGTAGTCCACGCCGCCGAAGTCGAAATGCTTGCCGGTGGCGCCGCTGAGGAAGCGGCTGTTCTTGTTGTTGAGGCCGATGTCTTCGTAGTTGGTGTCGTCGCGGTCCTTGGCCTTGTTCAGGCGGCCGCCGGTGAACACCAGGTTCTTGAATTCCCTGGAACTGAGCAGGCCGCCTTCAAACGTCTGCGGCAGGATGCGCCCGTCGTTGGGCTTGAGGATCGGCAATTCGGGGATCAGCGCGCCGATCTTCAGCTCGGTGGCGGAGATCTTCACTTTGCCGGTCAGGCCGAGTTTGGAATATTCGTTGGCGGCGCGGCCGTCGTCGTGGGTCGGCAACAGCCCGGTGCCGGTGCGGTCGGGGCTGGAGTCGAGCTTGACCCCGAGCATGCCCAGCGCATCCACGCCGAAGCCGACGGTACCGTCGGTATAGCCCGACTGCAGGTTGAGCATGAAGCCCTGGGCCCACTCGTCGCGCTTGGATTGTTGTGCGCTGGTGCCGTCGCGAAAGTCGCGGTTGAAATACATGTTGCGGGTTTCGAGGGTGGCGGTGCTGTCCTCGAAAAAGGCGGCCTGGCCTGCGGGGGAAAAGCCGGCGAGGGCGGCGGCACTGGCAAGGGCGGTCTGGGTGATACGAGAAGAACGAGCAGGCGGCTGTGTGCGCAGCATCGTGGGTGTACTCCGTTATTGTTCTTATTTTGGCGAAAACGCTTCGAGGCGTTTTTCGGGCGCTATGGGTGAAATAGCTCGGCAGGCGAAACCCACCGTGGCTGGATGCTAAAGGGCGAAGCTTTCACTAACCTTTCAGTCGCCTTTCAATGTTTTCGGGCTTCACAGCGCAGGCCGCGCCTGTAAACTCCCCGGCAAAGCGTGGTGCCGACCACCCCCGAACGAGGTAAAAAACCATGCGTGTCCTTCTGGTCGAAGACCATTTGCAGCTAGCCGAAAGTGTCGCCCAGGCGCTCAAGAGCACGGGTTTGACCGTCGATGTGTTGCACGATGGAGTGGCGGCGGACCTGGCCCTGAGTAGCGAGGAATACGCGGTGGCGATTCTCGATGTGGGCCTGCCGCGCATGGACGGTTTTGAAGTGTTGGCGCGCCTGCGGGCCCGTGGGAAAAATCTGCCGGTGTTGATGTTGACCGCGCGCAGTGATGTGAAAGACCGCGTGCATGGCCTCAACCTGGGCGCGGATGACTACCTGGCCAAGCCGTTCGAACTGACGGAGCTGGAAGCCCGGGTCAAGGCGCTGCTGCGCCGTAGCGTGCTGGGCGGTGAGCGGCAACAGGCGTGTGGCGTGCTGATTTACGACCTGGATACGCGGCGCTTCACCCTGGGTGGTGAACTGCTGACCCTGACCTCCCGCGAGCAGGCGGTGCTTGAGGCGCTGATCGCGCGCCCGGGCCGGGTCATGAGCAAGGAGCAACTGGCTTCCCAGGTGTTTGGCCTGGATGAAGAGGCCAGCCCCGATGCCATCGAAATCTACGTGCACCGCCTGCGCAAGAAACTCGATGGCCAGCCAGTGGCCATCGTCACTTTCCGTGGCCTGGGGTACCTGCTGGAAGCCCGCGATGCATAAGCCCAGCAGCCTGCGCTGGCGCCTGCTGTGGAACCTGGCGCTGTTGCTGGTGGTGTTGATGATTGCCAGCGGCTTGAGCGCTTACTGGAATGGGCGCGAGGCGGCGGACACGGCTTACGACCGCACGCTGTTGGCCTCGGCGCGGACCATTGCGGCCGGCCTGTCCCACCGCGACGGTACCTTGAGTGCCGATGTGCCCTACGTCGCCCTGGATACGTTCGCCTACGACAGCGCCGGGCGGATCTACTACCAGGTCAACGATATTCACCAGAAGCTGATCTCCGGCTACGAAAACCTGCCGGGCCCGCCGCCGGGCACTCCACGCACCGATGACTATCCGGCGTTGGCGCGCTTTTATAACGCCAGGTATCAGGGCCAGAACGTGAGAGTGGTCAGCCTGCTCAAGGCAGTCTCCGAACCGAACATGAACGGCATGGCGGAAATCCGCGTGGCCGAAACCGACGAAGCGCGGGTGGCGATGGCGCGCAGCCTGATGGCCGATACCTTGCTGCGCCTGGGGATGCTGGCCATCGGTGCATTGTTGTTGGTGTTCTTTGCCGTGAGTGCGGCGCTGCGGCCGTTGGAGCGCTTGCGCACGGCCGTGGAAGAGCGTCAGCCCGATGACCTGCGGCCATTGCCGCTGGTGGAGGTGCAGCATGAATTGGGCCCGCTGGTACATGCGCTCAACCATTTCACCGAACGCCTGCGCGGGCAGTTCGAGCGCCAGGCACAGTTTATTGCCGATGCCGCCCATGAGCTGCGCACTCCGTTGGCAGCGCTCAAGGCACGCTTGGAGCTTGGCCTGCGTGCCGAAGACCCGGCTACCTGGCGCACCACCCTGGAAACCGCAGCCCAGGGCACTGATCGCCTGACTCACCTGGCCAATCAATTGCTCTCGCTGGCGCGCATCGAAAACGGCGCCCGGGCGATTGCCGAAGGCGGGGCCCAGTTGCTGGACCTGAGCCAGTTGGCTCGCGAGCTGGGCATGGCCATGGCGCCGCTGGCCCATGCGCGTGGCGTGGCCCTGGCGCTGGAGGCGGATGAACCGGTGTGGCTGCGGGGCGAGCCCACCTTGTTGAACGAGTTGTTGAGCAACCTGGTGGACAACGCCCTGGCCCACACGCCCCCGGGCGGCAACGTGATCTTGCGGGTCACGGCGCCGGCGGTACTTGAGGTGGAAGATGACGGCCCGGGCATCCCGCTGGATGAGCGGGACCGAGTGTTCGAGCGCTTCTATCGGCGCAGCCAGCAGGGCTTGGGGGCGGGCTTGGGGTTGGCGATTGTTGGCGAGATCTGCCGGGCACACCTGGCGCAGATCAGCTTGCATGACGGAGAGTTGGCGGGGTTGAAAGTGCGGGTCAGTTTTATCGCGGGGTAATCAGTAGAACATCGACCGTGCTTCATCCAGCTCGGCGCGCAAGGTGTCGCTGTAGGGGTCGAGTCGCAGCTTCTTGATCGCAGGTACCGTCAATATCGGCACGCTGGCCAGCGGGTGGTCAGTGTCGCGGTGGCAATACAACACGGCGACCTGCACCAGGTCGATATAGTCCAGGCGCTCGGAGTCGCGCTCAAGGTTCATGTACTGCGCCGGCAGGTTCACCAGCATTTCCGGGAAGTCCCAGCGCCGCAGCAGCTTGTCCCCCAGCAACGGGTGGATGCTTTCAATCACGTGATCGAGGCTGACCGGATCGGACAGCAGTTCATAGTGATCTTCGGCGAAGGTCAGGATCGGTAGCACGCCAATCTGGTGCACCAGCCCACCCAGCGCCGCCTGGTCAGGCTTCAACTGGCTGTGGTTGCGGCACAACGCATAGCTCACGCCGGCCACTTCCAGGCTGCGCCGCCAGACATCGCGCATCTTCTGTTCGACCACTTCGGAACGGGCGTGGAAGATCTGTTCCATCACCAGGCCGATCGCCAGGTTGCTGCTGTAGTTGGTGCCCAGGCGGGTGATGGCGGTGTGCAGGTCGGTGACTTCCTGGGTCGCGCGCAACAGCGGGCTGTTGACCACTTTGATCAGCCGTGCCGACAAGGCAGTGTCACGGCCGATCACTTTGCTCAGGTGGCTGATGCTGATGTCCGGGTCTTCGGCGGCCTGGCGAATGTTCAGGGCCACTTCCGGCAGCGTTGGCAGAACCAGGTCATCGTTATCGATGGCCACAACCAACGCCTGTTGGACTTTTTCCGCCAGCTTGTTCATTCAAGATCTCTAGGGTGTAGCAAAAAGGTACGACGATCAGCGCTGGATCTCGCGATCACGGTCCAGCTGGTAGGGCAGGTCGAGCAGCTGAAGGCCCGGGCCTTCCAGCGTGCCCACATGCACATCGCCACTCTCTGCTGCTTCGGCTTGCAGCACCGCTAGAAGTTCAATCGCCTGATCGGCACGGGCGGCAATCACCACCTCGCCGATGGCACTATTGTGATTCGGGGAAAACAGTGGGGTGCCGGGCTCAGGCAGCTCGCCGGCATTCAGGCTAAGGCGATACAGGCGACGCTTGAGTTTGCCCAAATACTGCATGCGCGCGACGATTTCCTGGCCGGTGTAGCAGCCTTTCTTGAAGCTGACGCCGCCGACGGCTTGCAGGTTGAGCATCTGCGGGATGAACAGTTCGCGGGTCTGGGGCATGACCTGGCCGATACCGGCACGGATCTGGCCCAGCAGCCATTGGTTCAGTTCACCTTCGTTCAATTGTGCGGCGAGTTGGCCGTGCAGGGTTTGAGCTTGGGCGGCGGGGGCCCAGAGTTCGGCACGGCCCGGCGATACGCGGATGGCGATCAGGTCGTCGCTGCGCACCACGCTGTCGGTCTCGGCGGGTAGTTGGAGGCCGAGGCCGGCCAGTACCTGATCGGCATCCGACACACCGAAACGCGCCCAGGCAGCACTTTCGTCGGTGAGTTTGGATTTGGAGAACACGGCGTACTTTTTCAGGTCCGCCAGTTGTGGCTCCAGCAGTTCGGTGGCCATGGCCAGCAGCACGCCATCGCCTTGCAGCAGGATGCGGAAGCTCGACTGCATGCGCCCTTTCTGGGTGCAGCGCGCGCCCAGGCTGGCCTGGGTGTCACTCAGGTAGTTAAGGTTGCAGGTCAGTTGTCCCTGGAGGAACTTGGCAGCGTCGGAACCGCGGACGGCGAGAACGCCTTCGTGGGACAGGGGGCAGAAAAAAGCAGAGTCAGCCATGGGTCATCGCAGGTTAAAAAGTCATGAGTGCATCATAGAGGGGCGCCCGGCAAATGGATAGTTTCCGTATGGCCGACCAAAGCCGACTGTTCCAGGCAGCTTCGGCCTGTATACTTGCGCTCTATTTGAGGAGCGCTCCATGGTCGAAGATGTAGAACTCAATCGCCTCTACTGGCACAGCCGCCGCGGCATGCTTGAACTGGACGTGTTGCTGGTACCGTTCGTCAGGGAGGTCTATCCGCACCTCAACGACGTCGACCGCGACTGCTACCGCAAGCTGCTGGAATGCGAGGATCAGGACATGTTCGGCTGGTTCATGGAACGCGCCGAATCGGAAGACCCGGAGCTGCAGCGCATGGTTCGGATGATTCTGGATCGTGTCCAGCCCAAGTAATACGTTCGAATGCCGCTGGCACGCCTCCGGGCAGTTGCTGGCGGCTTATCTTTTCGCCCAGGCGTTCGCACTGGGTGCGCTGTGGTTTCTCGATGTGTCCCCGTGGTTCGGAGCCTTTGGCGCCTTGTTGTGCCTGGCCCATGCCGGTTGGGTATTGCCGCGTCATATCCTGCTGACTCACCGTTCGTCGATCCGTGGCCTGCGCCGCGACGAGGATGGCTGGCAACTGTGGAGCGCCGCGCGTGGCTGGCACAGCGTGCAACTGCGCCCCGACAGCCTGGCGTTGCCGTTGATCGTGGTGCTGCGCTTTCGGGTGCAGGGTGACTGGCGGGTGCGTTCGATCTGCGTGCCACGGGATTCGCAGGCTACCGATGTGCATCGGCGCCTGCGGGTGCGCTTGAAGTTCAGCCGCCGTAGGTGGTTGGCACCAGAATAGTGTCGCGCGCTTCGGGCAGCATTTGCGGGTAGTCGAGGGTGTAATGCAATCCCCGGCTTTCCTTGCGCTCCATGGCCGAGCGGATCATCAGTTCCGCCACCTGGGCCAGGTTTCGCAGCTCGATCAGGTCGCGGCTGACTTTATAGTTGCTGTAGAACTCGTCGATCTCATCCAGCAACAGTCGAACCCGGTGCTGCGCCCGCGCCAGGCGCTTGTTGGTGCGCACGATGCCCACGTAGTCCCACATGAAGCGCCGCAACTCGTCCCAGTTGTGGGCGATGATCACGTCTTCGTCCGAATCGGTCACCTGGCTGGCGTCCCAGCGGGGCAGGGCGGCCGGCACCGGGATGCGCGGCAGCTGTTCAAGGATGTCGGCGGCGGCGGAGCGGGCGTACACGAAACACTCCAGCAACGAATTGCTGGCCATGCGGTTGGCGCCGTGCAGGCCGGTGAAGCTGGTTTCGCCAATGGCGTACAGGCCGGGCACGTCGGTGCGGCCGTTCTGGTCGACCATCACGCCGCCGCAGGTGTAGTGCGCCGCCGGGACGACCGGGATCGGGCCCTTGGTGATGTCGATATTGAACGCCAGGCAGCGCTCGTAGACCGTCGGGAAATGGGTCTTGATGAAGGCTTCGGGCTTGTGGCTGATGTCCAGGTAGACGCAGTCGATGCCCAGGCGCTTCATTTCATGGTCAATGGCCCGGGCGACGATGTCCCGCGGGGCCAGTTCTGCTCGTGGGTCGAAGCGCTGCATGAAACGTTCGCCGTTGGGCAGCTTCAGGTGTGCGCCTTCGCCGCGCAGGGCTTCGGTGATCAGGAAGCTCTTGGCCTGCGGGTGATACAGGCAAGTGGGGTGGAACTGGTTGAATTCCAGGTTCGCCACCCGGCAGCCCGAACGCCAGGCCATGGCAATGCCGTCACCGCAGGCGCCGTCGGGGTTGCTGGTATAGAGGTAGACCTTCGCTGCGCCGCCCGAGGCGAGAATGGTGAAGCGCGCGCCGTAGGTGTCGACTTCGCCGCTGGCCCGGTTGAGCACGTAGGCGCCGAGGCAGCGTTCGCCCGGCAGGCCAAGGCGCTTTTCGGTGATCAGGTCGACGGCGACCCGCTGTTCCAGCAGTTCGATGTTGGGGCGTTGCCGGGCCTGGGCGAGCAGGGTCTTGAAGATCGCGGCGCCGGTGGCGTCGGCGGCATGGATGATCCGCCGATGGCTGTGGCCGCCTTCGCGGGTCAGGTGGAACTCGAAGCCGCCGTCGTCGGTGCCGGAATGTTCGTCGCGGGTGAAGGGCACGCCCTGGTCGATCAGCCACTGGATGGCTTCGCGGCTATGCTCGACGGTGAAGCGCACCGCTTCTTCATTGCACAGGCCGCCGCCGGCATTCAGGGTGTCTTCGACGTGGGATTGCACCGTGTCGGTGTCATCGAGCACCGCGGCGACACCGCCCTGGGCCCAGAACGTCGAGCCATTGGCGAGGTCGCCCTTGCTCAGTACGGCTATGCGCAGGTGGCCCGGCAGGGTCAGTGCAAGGCTCAAGCCCGCGGCGCCGCTGCCAATCACCAGGACATCGTGTTGAAACTGTTGGCTCATTTGAAGGATTCCGCAAAAAGCGATCCGTAGGGGGCGCAAACAGGACGCCTGGATCGGCGAATCAAAGGGTGACACGGCCCACTAGTATATAGAGGGGGGGAGCGGCACAATAGCCGGGCATTCGTGGCATTGTGAGACTACGGGCAACGAACTGCACGGCTTTCATGAAACGGACAGCGATTGGGATGGGAACTTTTTGCATAGGCCCCGACTCAATAGCAGGATGCCCGAAAGCTGGGAACACGCTGGATTTGCTGAGCCGCGTCTGTGTCAGGCGCGTCAGGAAACTGGCGACAGATTATTCGCGCAGCCGGCATTGCCCGCGCTGCGTTTTTCGTGTGTGCCAAATCAGTGCGCGCCGGAAACTTGCTTGGAGGGGGAGAACTTTTGCGAAAAGTCCGAGTCTATGTTTGCAAGCCTGATCGATTAGTTATGCAAGCCTCCTTCAAGTACAACGAGGAGTGTTCATGCTAACCCAGGAAGAGGATCAGCAGCTGGTCGAGCGCGTTCAACGCGGCGACAAGCGGGCATTTGATCTGCTAGTGCTGAAATACCAGCACAAAATTCTCGGGTTGATCGTGCGGTTTGTGCACGACACCCATGAAGCGCAGGACGTTGCACAGGAAGCCTTTATCAAGGCGTACCGTGCACTCGGTAATTTCCGCGGTGACAGTGCGTTTTACACGTGGCTGTATCGCATCGCCATTAACACGGCGAAGAACTATCTGGTTTCTCGCGGTCGCCGCCCGCCGGATAGTGATGTTAGTTCGGAAGATGCTGAATTTTATGATGGTGATCACGGCCTCAAGGATCTCGAGTCGCCGGAGCGTGCATTGCTGCGCGACGAGATCGAAGGAACCGTCCATCGCACTATTCAACAACTGCCAGAAGATTTGCGTACGGCGTTAACTTTACGTGAATTCGATGGTCTGAGTTACGAAGACATTGCGAGCGTCATGCAATGTCCGGTGGGTACCGTACGCTCCCGGATCTTCCGGGCTCGGGAAGCCATCGATAAAGCCCTGCAGCCGTTGTTGCAGGAAAACTGAGACAGCGGCGACAGCCAAGAGAGGAACCGCCATGAGTCGTGATGCCCTGCAGGAATCGCTGTCCGCAGTGATGGATAACGAAGCGGATGAACTGGAACTTCGTCGAGTGCTTAATGCATTTGATGATGCCGAAACCCGTGATACCTGGTCTCGTTACCAAGTCGCTCGGGCGGTGATGCACAAGGATCTTCTAATCCCTCGTCTGGATATTGCTGCGGCCGTTTCTGCTGCACTGGCTGATGAAGCCGTTCCGGCAAAAGCTGCTCGCGGTCCTTGGCGTAGCCTGGGCCGTCTGGCAGTCGCTGCTTCGGTGACCGTCGCTGTATTGGCAGGTGTTCGCCTGTACAACCAGGACGAAATCGCCGGTGCCGAACTGGCCCAGCAGACCCAGCAACCGGTCATGGCCGGCCCGCAGGTTAAGGGTCCAGCCGTACTGGCCGGCTACAAGGAAAGCTCCGATACCACCGGGCCTATGGCCAACGGTGTACTTCAAGGGCAATCCGGCTGGCAGGATCAGCGTCTTCCAGGCTACCTGCGCCAACACGCACAGGAATCGGCCTTGAAAGGCACTGAAAGCGCTCTGCCTTACGCTCGCGCTGCAAGCCTGGAAAACCGCTAGTCCGCCAAGGAGCTTTATGCGCGCCATACCGCTCCTTGCGCTTTTGCTCAGTGGCTGGTTTGCAGTCCCCGCCCATGCCGATGAAGCCCATGACTGGCTGACGCGTCTTGGGCGGGCGGAGCAGCAGCAAAGCTTTCAGGGCACCTTCATCTACGAGCGTAACGGTAGTTTTTCTACCCATGACATCTGGCATCGTGTCCAGAATGGTCAGGTCCGTGAGCGGCTTTTGCAGCTCGATGGTTCTGCCCAGGAAGTCCTGCGCGTCGATGGCCGTACCCAATGCGTGAGCGGCACGCTGGTTGCCGGGCTTGGGGGCTCCCCCAATACCTCTGCGCGTACCCTTGATCCGCAAAAACTCAAAGCGTTCTACGATCTTGCCGTCATCGGCAAATCGCGCGTGGCCGGTCGGAATGCGGTGATCGTCTCCGTGACCCCCCGCGATCAATACCGTTATGGTTTTGAGCTGCATCTGGATCGTGAAACTGCGCTGCCATTGAAGTCATTGTTGCTTAACGACCAGGGCCAGTTGCTGGAGCGTTTCCAGTTCACCCAGCTCAATACATCGGTGCCTGACGATCGTGATTTGCAGCCCAGTGGCGAATGCACGCCGGTGGCGGTGACCAACGCCAAGGCCCCGGAGGTCGAGATCCCTCAGGATTGGCGCCTCGACTGGTTGCCACCAGGCTTTCAGCTGGTCAACAGCAGTGCCCATAAAGACTCCCACACCAAGGTAACCGTCAGCAGTCTGATGTATGACGATGGTCTGGCGCGTTTTTCGGTATTCCTGGAGCCGCTTAACGGTGCGACCGTAAACGAGACCCGCACCCAGTTGGGCCCGACAGTCGCCGTTTCACGGCGGTTGAATACCCTGGAAGGCGAGGTGATGGTGACCGTCGTCGGCGAGATCCCGATTGGCACCGCCGAGCGAATTGCGCTGTCACTACGCAGTGGCACCGTGCCCGCCAAGCCTTGAGTTGTTAATCCTATGTTCATCCTGATATTTCAATGTTGCGCAGGAGATAGTCGATGCCTGCCTCTGCCGAGAGCATGAAATGTCTGGATCATTTTTTTCACTTGCTAATATCCCCTATGTTTTTTATAGGTCAGGGCTTAACGGCCCTGGCCTTGTTTTGTTCGCGGAACAAAAATGTCGGTCGCAGTTTTTCGGCGTTTATTGAACCCTGTCGCTCAACCCTGCTCGTCGTAACGGGAGCTGTATGTCGATACCACGTTTGAAGTCTTACCTATCCATAGTCGCCACGGTGCTGGTGCTGGGTCAGGCCGTTACCGCGCAAGCGGCCGAGCTGCCTGACTTCACCCAACTGGTGGAGCAGGCGTCGCCTGCCGTGGTGAACATCAGTACTACGCAGAAGCTGCCGGATCGTAAGGTCTCCAACCAGCAGATGCCCGACCTGGAAGGCCTGCCGCCGATGCTGCGGGAGTTCTTCGAACGCGGCATGCCCCAGCCGCGCACGCCGCGTGGCGGTGGTGGCGGCCAGCGTGAGGCCCAGTCCCTGGGCTCGGGCTTCATCATCTCGCCTGACGGCTACATCCTCACCAACAACCACGTGATTGCCGACGCCGACGAGATCCTGGTGCGCCTGGCGGACCGCAGTGAGCTGAAAGCCAAGCTGGTGGGCACCGACCCACGTTCCGACGTTGCCCTGCTGAAAATCGAAGGCAAGGACCTGCCGGTGCTGAAACTGGGCAAATCCCAGGACCTGAAAGCCGGCCAATGGGTCGTCGCCATCGGTTCGCCGTTTGGTTTTGACCATACTGTGACCCAGGGTATCGTCAGCGCCATCGGTCGCAGCCTGCCGAACGAAAACTACGTGCCGTTCATCCAGACCGACGTGCCGATCAACCCGGGCAACTCCGGCGGTCCGTTGTTCAACCTGGCGGGTGAAGTCGTTGGCATCAACTCGCAGATCTACACCCGCTCCGGTGGTTTCATGGGCGTTTCGTTCGCGATTCCGATCGACGTGGCCATGGACGTATCCAACCAGCTGAAAACCGGTGGCAAAGTCAGCCGCGGCTGGCTGGGGGTAGTGATCCAGGAAGTGAACAAGGACCTGGCTGAATCCTTCGGTCTCGACAAGCCGGCCGGTGCCCTGGTCGCGCAGATCCAGGACGATGGCCCTGCTGCCAAAGGTGGCCTGCAAGTCGGTGACGTGATCCTGAGCATGAACGGCCAGCCGATCGTCATGTCTGCGGACTTGCCACACCTGGTGGGCGCGCTCAAGGCCGGCAGCAAGGCCAAGCTGGAAGTGATTCGTGACGGCAAGCGCCAGAACGTCGAACTGACCGTCGGTGCGATCCCGGAAGAAGGCGCGGCGCTGGATGCGCTGGGCAACAGCAAGCCAGGTGCCGAGCGCAGCAGCAATCGCCTGGGCATTGCCGTCGTCGAGTTGACCGACGAACAGAAAAAGAGCTTCGACCTCAAGAGCGGTGTAGTGATCAAGGAAGTCCAGGACGGTCCTGCCTCCCTGATCGGCCTGCAACCAGGTGATGTCATCACCCACCTGAACAACCAGGCTATCAACTCCACCAAAGAGTTCACCGACATCGCCAAGGCGCTGCCGAAGAACCGTTCGGTGTCGATGCGCGTCCTGCGTCAGGGGCGTGCCAGCTTCATTACCTTCAAACTGGCCGAGTAATCCGCTAGTCCAATAAAAAGCCCCGCTCTCGATGTTCGAGAGCGGGGCTTTTTTGTGGCTGAAAGGTTTAGCCCATCATGTCTTTGATCATGCGTTCCTGGTCGATCAGTTCACGCTGGCGTGCGTCGATACGTGACGAAAGCGGGAAGTTGCTGCCGGCGCGACGCTTGGCGAAATCCAATTGCTGGATGGCCTGCTTGAAATCTCCCACTAGCGCGAAGTACTCGGCCCGGGCCTGATGCAGGCCGATGATATTGCCCGACAAGCCACGGGTTTCCGCAACCTGGTACCAGACGTCCGGATCGTCCGGGCGAGACTTCAACAATCCTTCCAGGGCTTTTTCCGCGTCAGCGTTGCGGTTCTGCTTGAGCAGCAGATCCACACGAACCTGGTTCAGCGGATAGTTGCCTGGATATTGCGTCAACATTCGGTCCGTACGCTGCTGGGCATCCGGCAGGCGATTGTTGGTCATGTCCAGCTCGATCTGCGCCAGGTTGTAGGTGATGTCGTTGGGCGCCTTGGCCAGCAGCGGCTTGAGGTTTTCCCGGGCCAGGTTGAACTGGGCACCCTTGATCTGAGCGATGGCGAGGCCATAACGCGCGATATCGTTCTTCGGATTTTCATCCAGCTGGGCCTGGAAACGTTTGGCGGCCAGCCCCGGGGTGTCTTCGTAATACAGTTGCACTCGAGCACGGATCAGTTGATAGCGCAGGCTGTCCTCAATGCCACCCAGCTTGGCTTGCTCCGCACGGTTGCGGGTGTCGGCGATACGCGATTCGGTTACCGGGTGAGTCAGCAGGAATTCAGGCGGCTTGGCATCGAAACGGTACTGGCGCATCAAGCGCTCGAACATGGTTGGCATGGACCGTGGGTCGTAGCCGGCTTTCTCCAGGTTGAGAATGCCGATGCGGTCAGCCTCTTGCTCGTTTTGCCGGGAAAAGCGCCGTTGCTCCTGGATCGCGGCGGCCTGGCTGCCGGCGATCGCGGCAATGCCCGCATCGCCTGCGCCAGCGGCGGCAGCGATGATGCCGCCGAGCAGCGCAGCCATCATCGGGATCTGCATGCGCTGCTGTGCTTCCACGCCTCGTGCGAAGTGACGTTGGGACAAGTGAGCCAATTCGTGGGCCAGTACCGAGGCATATTCGCCTTCGGTCTGGGCGTTGAGGAACAGGCCGCCGTTGACCCCGACGATACCGCCCGGTGCGGCAAAGGCGTTCAACTGCGGGCTGTTGATCAGAATGAATTCCAGGCGCCGGTCATTGACCTGGCTGGTTTCCACCAGCTTATAAACGCTGGATTCGACGTAATCCTTGAGCTGCGGGTCGTTGAGTTGCGAGACCTGGCCACGCAGGTAGGCCAGCCATGCCCGACCCAGATCGTATTCCTGTTTTGGCGAGACAATGGCAGAACTGGCGTCGCCAAGTGACGGCAGGTCGTCGGCGAAGCCTGGAGAGGCAAGCAGGCAAGCCAGCGTCAGCAGGGTAGGGCGCAAAAAAGTCATGCACAAAGCCTTTCGACAAAGAGCTTACTGTAGCCGGACACTGAGCTTCGGACCAGATATTCTAAGCGCCCTCGACGCCCACCCGGAGTTAGACCATGACCGACGCTGTAGCCTTCGATGCCGAACTGGATGCCAGTGGCCTTAACTGCCCGCTGCCCTTGCTCAAGGCCAAGCTGGAGCTCAATCGGCTGGCCAGCGGCGCGGTGCTCAAGGTGATCGCCACGGACGCTGGCTCCCAGCGGGACTTTCGTACGTTTGCCAAGCTGGCCGGCCACACCCTGCTGCATGAAGAAGACGAAGCGGGCGTCTATCGTTACTGGTTGCGCAAGGCCTGAATCGCTTGAATATGCTGTCCTTATCGCCTGAGGTTTATTGATGTTCAAAGTGTTACGTGACTGGATTCAGCGCTACTTCTCCGACGAAGAAGCCGTGGTGCTGGCCGTCCTGCTGTTTCTTGCCTTTACGGCCGTGCTCACTTTGGGCGGCATGCTGGCGCCGGTACTGGCGGGGATGGTGCTGGCGTACCTGATGCAAGGCCTGGTCTCCATCCTGGAGCGTCTGCGCTTGCCGGGTGGGGCAGCGGTGGGTCTAGTGTTTGCCTTGTTCATGGGGCTGTTGCTGGTATTTATCGTGATCGTGGTGCCTTTGCTGTGGCACCAGTTGATCACCTTGTTCAACGAGCTACCGGGCATGCTCGCCAAGTGGCAGTCATTGCTGCTGCTGTTGCCTGAGCGCTATCCGCACCTGGTGTCGGACGAGCAGGTCCTGCAGGCCATTGAGGTGGCTCGCGGCGAAATCGGAAAGTTCGGACAATGGGCGCTGACCTTTTCCCTTTCGAGCTTGCCGCTGCTGGTCAACATCATGATCTACCTGGTACTGGTGCCGATCCTGGTGTTTTTCTTCCTCAAGGACCGCGAGATGATCGGTCGCTGGGTGCGTGGCTATCTGCCCCGTGAGCGTGCGCTGATTACCCGGGTCGCCGAGGAAATGAACCGGCAGATTGCCAACTACATCCGCGGCAAGGTTATCGAGATTTTTATCTGCGGTGGCGTCACTTACATCGGCTTTGTCGCGCTGGGGCTTAACTACGCTGCCCTGTTGGCACTGCTGGTGGGTGTTTCAGTGGTGGTGCCATACGTTGGCGCGGTGGTGGTGACGGTGCCGGTGATGTTGATCGCGCTGTTCCAGTGGGGCTGGAGTGATCAATTCATCTACCTGATGGCGGTGTACGGCATCATCCAGGTGCTGGACGGCAACGTGCTGGTGCCGCTGCTGTTCTCCGAGGCGGTGAACCTGCATCCGGTGGCGATCATCTGTGCGGTGTTGTTGTTTGGCGGGTTGTGGGGCTTCTGGGGGGTGTTCTTTGCGATTCCCCTGGCGACGCTGTTCAAGGCGGTGCTGGATGCCTGGCCTCGGCAGGAGCCGGTGGTGGCGCCGTTACTCTGATATTTGTGGTGCCGGTGCAGGGCCTCATCGCGGGCAAGCCCGGCTCCCACATTGACTGAGTTGTCCTGTCGAACAATGATCACAGGTGGGAGCTGGCTTGGCTGCGATAGCTATTTCAAAGCCAGCAGGTGAATCAAGCCTGGTTCAGCGCCTGCGCCGCTTCGAGCACTGCATCCACATGGCCTGGCACTTTCACACCGCGCCATTCCTGGCGCAGTACGCCATTCTTGTCGATCAGGAAGGTGCTGCGATCAACACCCAGGTATTCCTTGCCATACAGCTTCTTCAGCTTGATCACATCAAACAGCTGGCAAACCGCTTCGTCCTTGTCGCTGATCAGCTCAAAGGGGAATTCCTGCTTTGCCTTGAAGTTCTCGTGGGACTTCACGCTGTCCCGGGACACGCCAAACACCTCGGTGTTGGCCGCCTTGAACGCAGCATGCTGGTCACGGAAGCCCTGGCCTTCAGTGGTGCAGCCCGGGGTGCTGTCTTTCGGGTAGAAGTAGATCACCACTTGCTTGCCCTTGAGCCCGGCGAGGCTGAAGGTTTGCCCGCTGGTGGCCTGGGCTTCGAAGTCGGCTACCGGTTGGTCGATCACTACAGACATGAAGACTTCCTTACATAGGGTTCTGTGGGCGCCAAGGCTCGATCAGTGCGTCGAGGTTCAGGGCATCGGCGAAATCCAGGAACTGGTCACGCAGCCAACTGATCTGTACGCCGGCCGGCAAGGTCACGGTAAAGGTGGCGTTGAGCATGGTGCCGCCGGTCTGCGGAGCCTGATAGGTGTCGCAGGTCAGGTTTTCCAGCTCGACGTTGTGGTCGATAAAGAACTGGCACAGCTCGTTGACGATGTCCGAGCGGTAGGCCGAACTGACATAGGCCACGTAGGGCAGGGCCTGCGGACGGTTTTCCAGGGCGGCGCTGCGCACCACGTTGACCGTGAAGTCATGCTTCTTCGCCAAACCCGGTAAACCGGTTTCAAGGCGGGCCAGGGCATCCCAGGTCCCGGAAATCTGCAGGACCAGCGCACTGCACTCGCCATGGCGGGTCAGGCGGGAGGTCACGACGGCGCAGCGGTTTTCATGGCTGGCGCGGCACAGGACGTTAGTCAGCTCCATGGGGTTGGCGCCAAGGGCACTGATGACAAGGAATTGTTCGCGGACTGTGGGGGTGGACATGCAGCCTTCCTAAAGCGATGAGCGGTCGATACGATGCAAGCGGTATCAATCAAAGGATGAAGGGTAGCGAAAACCATCGCCAAGGGCTAGGAGGTGGCGTTTTCATTACGTAATCAGCTTCATCAAACCCCGCTTTGGCCGAATGATGGCGCTGCTGCGAACTAAGTTGATCCAGAACGCATCCTCAGGCGGTACTTCGCTTGTACAAGCATCTTGGCGCCAGTACCATTACCGCTCTCTTTTTCCGGCAGGAGCGGTTGCATGATTGCGGGCAGTATGGTGGCACTGGTCACACCCATGGATGCACAAGGTAATCTCGACTGGGACAGCCTGGGCAAACTGGTGGACTTCCACCTGCAAGAGGGCACCAACGCCATCGTGGCGGTCGGCACCACAGGTGAATCGGCCACACTGGATGTGGAAGAACACATCGAAGTGATCGAGTTCGTGGTCAAGCGCGTTGCAGGGCGCATTGCTGTCATCGCCGGCACGGGCGCCAATTCGACTCGCGAAGCGATCGAATTGACCAGCAACGCCAAGAAAGCCGGCGCCGATGCCTGCCTGCTGGTGACGCCGTACTACAACAAGCCGACCCAGGAAGGCCTGTACCTGCACTTCCGCGCCGTTGCCGAAGCGGTCGATATCCCGCAGATCCTCTACAACGTACCCGGTCGCACCGCCTGCGACATGAAGGCCGAGACCGTGATCCGCCTGTCCACCGTACCGAACATCATCGGTATCAAGGAAGCCACCGGTGACTTGCAGCGCGCCAAGGACATCCTGGCCGGCGTCAGCAGCGACTTCCTGGTGTACTCCGGTGATGACGCCACGGCGGTCGAGCTGATCCTGCTGGGCGGCAAAGGCAACATCTCGGTGACTGCCAACGTTGCACCGCGCGCCATGAGCGAGCTGTGTGCCGCCGCCATCGCCGGTGATGCGGTCAAGGCCCGGGCGATCCACGAACAACTGGCACCGCTCAACAAAACCCTGTTTATCGAATCCAACCCTATCCCCGTGAAATGGGCGCTGCATGAGATGGGCCTGATGCCGGACGGTATCCGTCTGCCGCTCACCTGGCTCAGCGAAGCCTGTCACGAACCGCTGCGACAGGCCCTGCGCCAGTCCGGCGTCCTGGTTTAATTGAGGAAGCACTACGCATGAAGCGATTGGCCGGACTTTCCGCACTTGCCTTGATTATCTCCAGCACCAGTGGCTGCGGTTGGATCTGGGGCCCGGAAGGCTACTTCCGCGACCGCGGTAGCGATTACCTGGAAGCCCAACAAACCGCCCCGATGAAATTGCCGTCGGACGTCAATGTCGCCAAGCGCCTTGACCCGTTGCTGCCGATTCCGCGCAACGTGGCCGACGACACCGTCAAGGGTGAATACGAAGTGCCGCGTCCACAGCCGTTGTCGGCCGTGGCCGATGCCAGCGACTACAGCCTGCAGAAGAGCGGCGACACCCGTTGGGTCATGGCCCAGCGCCCACCTGCCGAAGTCTGGCCGGTGGCCGTGCAGTTCTTCCAGGACAACGGTTTCCGCCTTGACGAACAACGCCCGCAGACCGGTGAATTCACCACCGCGTGGCAGCACACCAGCGAACTGTCGGCATCCATGGCCAAGCGCCTGCAGGCCGGTGGTGTAGCCAATGACAGCGAAGCCCGCATCCGCGTGCGTATCGAGCCAGGCGTGCAACGCAACACCAGTGAAGTCTACGTAGTCAGCGCCGAGCGTCCTGCCGGCAGCACCGCCAACGTCGACTTCACCCCACGTTCGGTCAACACCGGCGTGGACGCTGCCCTGGTCGACGAAATGCTCGCCAGTATGAGCCGTATTTCCGAGAAGGGCGGCTCCGTCTCCCTGCTCGCCGCCGGTAGCTTTGACACCCCTAGCCGCGTCAGCCTCAGCGAAGACGGCAGCGGCAACGTGGTGCTCAACCTGGGTGAAGACCTGGACCGCGCCTGGTCGAGTGTCGGCCGCGCGCTGGAGCACGGCGAATGGCGCGTTGAAGACATCAACCGCAGCCTGGGCCTGTACTACATCAACCTGGCCGAAAAAGCCGAGAAGAAAGACGACGAGCCAGGTTTCTTCAGCAAGTTGTTCGGCAGCAAGCCGACCAAGGAAGAGATCGAGACCCGCGCCGAGCGTTACCAGGTTCGTTTGAGCAAGGTAGGCGAAAGCGTGCAAGTCACCGTCGAGAAAAACATCAACACCGTGGCGCCGGCAGAAGTGGCGCGCAAAGTGTTGGGCGTGATTCAGGACAACCTGGGCTGATCCGATGCGTTTTGCCGTTCTCGGCAGCGGTAGCCAAGGGAACGGCACGCTTGTAGCCCATGACGACACGTACGTCCTGGTTGATTGTGGTTTCTCCCTGCGGGAAACCGAGCGGCGCCTGCTGCGCCTGGGGGTTCACCCCGCGCAGCTGAGCGCGATTCTGGTGACCCACGAACATGCCGACCACGTGCATGGCGTGGGTTTGCTGTCTCGGCGCTACAATCTTCCGGTGTACCTGAGTCGCGGCACCTTGCGCGGGATGCGCAAACCGATTGAGCCCGCAGGTTTGCTGGCCGGTGGCGAACAATTGCAGATCGGTGCCTTGAGCATCGATGTGATTGAAGTGGCCCACGATGCCCAGGAACCGACGCAATACGTATTCAGTGACGGTGAACGGCGTTTTGGCCTGCTCACTGACCTGGGTTCGTACTGCGCCAAGGTGCTGGACGGTTACCGGGACCTCGACGCATTGATGATCGAGTCCAACCACTGCCGTGACCTGCTTGCGCGTGGCCACTACCCGGCCTTTCTCAAGCAGCGGGTCGGCGGGCAGTTTGGACATTTGAACAACCACCAGGCGGCGTACCTGGTGTATGAGTTGGGCTGGCAAGACCTGCAACACCTGGTCCTGGCCCACCTGAGCAGCAAGAACAACCTGCCGCAGCTGGCCCGGCAATGTTTTGTCGACACCCTTGGGTGCGACCCGGACTGGCTGCAACTGGCCGATCAAGATTCAGGGCTCGACTGGCGACACATCGCCTAGCCCACCTACTTAGCAAGCGGAGCCCATCATGGAAAAACGTGAAGAACTCTACCGCGGCAAAGCCAAATCGGTTTACAAGACCGACGACGCCAACCGCTTGATCCTGCTGTTTCGCAACGACACCTCGGCGTTCGACGGCAAGCGCATCGAACAGCTCGACCGCAAAGGCATGGTGAATAACAAGTTCAACGCCTTCATCATGCAGAAACTCGAAGCGGCCGGCATTCCGACCCAATTCGACAAACTGCTGGGCGACAACGAATGCCTGGTGAAAAAACTCGACATGATCCCGGTCGAGTGCGTCGTGCGTAACTATGCGGCCGGCAGCCTGGTGAAGCGTTTGGGCGTGGAGGAGGGCCTCAAGCTCAACCCCTACACCTTCGAGCTGTTCCTGAAAGACGACGCCAAGGGTGACCCGTTCATCAACGAATCCCACGTGGTGGCATTTGGTTGGGGCACCGCTGAGCAACTGGCTCGCATGAAGGAGCTGTCGCTGAAGGTCAACGACGTCCTGAGCAAACTGTTCGACGACGCCGGCCTGCTGCTGGTGGACTTCAAACTGGAATTCGGCGTGTTCCACGACGGCTCCATCGTCCTGGGCGACGAATTCAGCCCGGACGGCTGCCGCCTGTGGGACAAAGACACTCGCAAGAAGATGGACAAAGACCGCTTCCGCCAGGGCCTCGGTGACGTTATCGAAGCCTACGAAGAAGTCGCCAACCGTCTCGGCGTACCGCTGTAATCGACGCAAGCATCTGATAGCACGGAAAAAAATCGCTTTTGCGCTTTGCTTCCAGGAAACAGGCTGTTATGATGCGCGCCGTTGGAGAGATGCCAGAGTGGCCGAATGGGACGGATTCGAAATCCGTTGTACCTTCACCGGTACCTAGGGTTCGAATCCCTATCTCTCCGCCATTATTGAAAAATGAAAAACCCCCGATAACTTCAATGTTGTCGGGGGTTTTTTGCTTTCAGTCAGAAACTGCATAATGAATTCTGCTACGGTCTTCGTTAATTGGCGCTTCGGACATCGGTCATGAATTTTAAAAAAGTACTGGCGCATTTGCAGGCTGAAGTTCCCGAGCTATTGGCTGTGTATGTGTTCGGTAGCCAAGTGACGGGTGAGGCAGGTAGTGAGAGTGATCTGGATGTTGCGGTCCTTTCTGCGGGAGTGGTCGAGCCTTTATTGCTATGGCAGCTTTCTGGGGAGTTGGCCGATATCGTTGGGGTTCCCGTCGACTTGCTTGATTTGCGCGCAGCCTCAACGGTAATGCAATACCAAGTATTGACCACTGGGCGTCGGCTCTGGTCCGGGAACGTCCAGGCGGGTCTATTCGAGAGCTACGTCCTGAGCGAAAAAACCGCGCTGGACACGGCAAGGGCTGAGTTGTTGGCGGATATCCAGAAGGAAGGGAAAGTTTATGGTCGATGATGTTCTCATCAATAAAGCAGCCAGTATTGAGCGTTGCGTTGCGCGCGCCCGTCAGGAATACGATAAGGATCCCACCAGCTTCACCACCGATTTCACGCGCCAGGATGCGGCGATTTTGAATATTCAGCGTGCCTGTGAGGCAGCGCTGGACATGGGCCAGCACTTGATTCGTCGTGAGCGCCTGGGTGTTCCACAAGGAGCTCGTGACGTGTTTGAGTTGTTATGTCAGGGCGGTTGGGTCAATCCTGCGTTGCTGACCAACCTGAAGAACATGGTCGGGTTCCGTAACATTGCTGTTCACGAGTACCAGACGCTTCAATTGCCGATTACTGTAGCGATCATTACAAAACACCTGGATGAGTTTCTAGCATTTAGTTCGCATATTTTGACCAAGGATGCGGGGTTGGAAAATAAACAAGTCTAATCTGTAAATTTTCCATCCCTCTGAATAAGTTTTCCTGCTGCGGTGTTCACCACACAGACCACTCAGGAAACGCCCATGAACAATCCCGCCGACCGCTACGACCGCCTGACCCGCACCTTCCACTGGCTGACCGCCGCCCTGGTGATCTTCATGTTCGCCAGCGCCCACGTCTGGGAAAACCTGGAAAAAGGCACGCCACTGCGCAAGGGCCTGCAATCGGTCCATATCTCCCTGGGCATCGCCATGGCGGTGCTGATCGGTGCACGTATCCTCTGGCGTGTGTTCGGCGGCAATCACCCAAAGGCCGACAATCACCCTGCGCTTAACGTGGCCGCCAAAATCGCCCACGGCTGTCTATACCTGTTGTTACTGACGCAGGTGACCCTGGGCTTCCTGTTCCGCTGGGCCCAGGGCGAGCCCTTCAACTTTTTCGGACTGTTCCCGGTGCCAGCGCCTTTTGTGATCGATCACGAATTGCGAGGCACCCTGGGTGGCCTGCACAACAATGTCGCCTGGGCGATCATCGTACTCGCCGGGCTGCATGCCTGCGCCGCGCTGTGGCATCACTACATCCAGCGCGACAGCACGTTGCGCCGCATGCTGCCGGCCCCTCGTGGCGATCTTCCCTACTGAGTTTGCTGCTGTACTTTCCCTATCGTTACGGAGCATGAATGCCATGAAGAATCGTCCCGAGCACGCCGTTGGTTACCGCACCGCTTTGTTCTTTGGCGCCTGTATGGCCGCCGCGCTATTGGCCGGCCAGGCCCATGCCTCCGGTGACGAATCGGCGCCGCCCAAGCCCAACTGCCCCAAAGGCCAGGTCTGGGATACCAAGACTGGCAAGTGCGTGCTGCAAACCAGCAAGGCCACGTCGGACGCCGACCGCACCGACTACGCCTACCGCCTGGCCAAGGACGGGCGTTACGAAGAAGCCCTGTCACTGCTCGACACCCTGCACAACCCGAACACCGCCAAGGCCCTGAACTACCGCGGCTACGCCACCCGCAAACTGGGGCGCACCGATGAAGGCATCAGCTACTACCTGAAGTCCGTGGCACTGGACCCCAACTACGCACAAGTCCGTGAGTACCTGGGGGAAGCCTACGTCATCAAGGGCCGTGTGGACCTGGCCCAGGAGCAACTGGTGAAGATCAAGGCGTTGTGCAGCACCACCTGCGAAGAGTACGAAGACCTGGCAGAAGCCATCGCCGCCGCGCCTCAGGCTTGAAGCTGTGAGCGAACAGCGGGGAGAGCGCCATCACCACAGACGCTGAGTTGCGCCGAGAGTTGAGCCAGCTGTTGCCACGTTTATGGCGATACGGGCTGGTGCTGTCGCGACAAAAGCATGTGGCTGATGACCTGGTGCAAGCCACCTGCGTGCGGGCGTTGGAGCGTGCAGGCCAGTTCGTGGCTGGCACGCGGCTGGATCGCTGGTTGCTGACGATCATGCATTCGATCTGGCTTAACGAATTGCGCGCCCAGCGAGTACGGCAAGGGCAGGGGTTTGTCGACGCCGAGCAGGCGTTGTCGTTCGACGGTGAAGCCCTGGCTCAGGACCAGGTCCTGGCCGCACAGGTGATCAAGCGCGTCAATGCATTACCCGAAGCGCAGCGGGAGACTGTTTTTCTGGCCTACGTCGAAGGCCTCTCATACAAGGAAATTGCCGAAGTCCTGCATATTCCCGTAGGAACGGTGATGAGCCGGTTGGCCGCTGCGCGCATGAAGCTGGCTGAAACTGCGCACTCAAGCGGCTTGTTGGATAAATCGAGCGGAGAACGACGATGACTCAAAATACACCACCGTCGGATGAACTGCTGGTGGCTTACCTGGACGGTGAGTTAGACCCTCGGCAGCGTCAGGTTATCGATAACCTGCTGGGGATCGATCCTGCCGTGACGGCCCGCTTGGAGCTGCTCAAGCGCGGCCACTTGCCGTTCAAATCAGCCTTCGATTCGGTTCTCGATCAAGCCCCTACAGAGCGTTTGCAGGTGATGCTCGATGCCTTGCCGCCGGCACAAACACCCACCCTGAGTCGACGCAAATTTCTCGCGGTAGCAGCAAGCTTTGCGGTGGCCGGTGTGGTCGCTGATCGCTTGTTCATGACCTGGCCCCGGCCTGAGCCCGGTTCGGGCTGGCGTGCCTCGGTGGCCGAATACATGGCGCTGTATACGCCCCAGACCCTGGAAAACCTCAGCGCCGATCCCGACTCCCATATCGCCCAGCTGAGTTCGGTCGGGACCCAGCTCGGCCTGCCGTTGAACCCGGATGCAGTACACCTGCCTGGCGCCGAATTTCGCCGCGCACAAATCCTCGATTATGACGGCGTACTGATCGGCCAACTGACCTACCTCGACGCGCGCCACGGCCCGCTGGCGCTGTGCATTACGGCGGCGAAAAAAGGTGCGGTGGCCATGGCCACCGAACAGCGCCGGGGCATGAACGTGGTGTTTTGGTCCAGCCCGTCCCATGCGTTCATGTTGATTGGCAGAAACCCGTTCGAGGATTTGCAGATCATGGCGCGCAGTGCCGAGAAGGCTTTGTCGGCATAGCTTCAATGAGACGATGAGGGCGTCTGCAACGCCCGCCACCGAGCCGGCGTCGTCCCCTCCCAGGAACGAAACGCACGATAAAACGAGTTGGTATCTTCATAGCCCACCAGGCACGCGATCTCGTCTATCTCAATCGACGGCTCGGTGAGCAGATGCCGCACCACTTCCTGGCGGGTTTCCAGCATCAGTTGCCGAAAACTGGTGCCGGCCTCGGTAATGCGCCGTTGCAACGTGCGTTCGCTCATGCCCAGCTCCCGCGCTACCTCGACCATCTCGGGGCGGCCACTGGCCAGGAAGCGCTTGAGGGTGATCTTGACCTGATGGCTGATGCTGGCTGGTGTCGAGGCTTCGGCAAGCGCTGCCACCAGGCCCGGGTTCAGCATTTCGAGCATTTGCGGGTTGTACCCCGGAAAAGATCGGTCCAGATCGGCGGCGTCCAGTATCAGCGCGTTGCGCCCGGCACCAAAACGCACGGAGCAACCGAAAAACTCGGCCAGTGCACGGCTGCCATCGTCCGGGCGAACCAGTTCGACCTGCAGGGGAGTGATCTGCGTCCGTGCTCCCCGTCGCCCCAATTCAACAAACGTCGCAAACGCCGCATCCACCAGCAGCGCAGGCGGTAATTCTGGCGTGTGCAACCAGTCGATGGTCACCGTACAGGTACGGCCATCCTCGCAAACCTGCAGGCGCTCGGGTGTGCACAATTGCTTGAAGCGGGCGAGGCGGTGCAGGCCATCGCGATAATCCCGGGCGATAAAAGCGGCAAAGCTGGAGGGTGGAAGCGCGGTGATATCCAGCCGCGTCACCAGTAATATCCCGACAGCCGGATCAGGATTAAGTATGCGCACCGCCTCCCACAAGCGAAAGAACTCCAGCGTCGTCACCTGCCGCCGGTCTCGCCGCTCGCGGATATGCAGGGTCATGGGCAAGCGTGCCTGACGCAACACCACCGACGGCTCCAGCCCGACGCTCTGCAGCGCCAGCCAGAACACATCCGGTATGTTGAAACGGGGTTGGGTCACGTCAGGCATGCGGCACCTTTTTCAAAAGCGTGAGATTAATCCGAGGCTGACACGCTGAGGTCATGCCACTTCTTATCCGACTCGGCCAAGTCTGCTGCTGCCCGGGCGGCGTATTGCACGGCATCGCTGCCGATCAGCAAGCGTAGCGGGGCGTCTTTGTTCAGTGCCAGCTCCAGCACGATTTCGGCAACCCGGTCCGGACCCGTCGGCAGGATGCCGGGGGAGTTGAGCAATTCAACCAGGGCGCCGACCGTTTGTTGGTAGGGCTCACTGATGGCCGGAATCGTCATGGAACTGCCCGACCAGTCCGTGCGCATGCCGCCCGGCTCCAGCACGGTCACCTGGATGCCCAGTGGTGTGACTTCCTGTGCCAGTACTGTGGAAAATCCACCGACTGCCCATTTCGCACTCTGATACGCGGCCAGGCCGGCCATGCCGATGCGGCCACCCAACGACGATACCTGGAAGATATGCCCACGGCCCTGGGCGCGCAGCACCGGCACCACGGCCTTGCTCACGTGCACCACACCATAGAAGTTGGTGCTGATCTGCGCGGAAAAATCCTCCAGCGTCACATCTTCCACCGACGCCAGGTCACCGTAGCCGGCGTTATTGACCACCACATCCAGGCGACCAAAATGTTTCACCGCGGCATCCACCGCTTCCAGCACCTGCTGGTTGTTGGTCACGTCCAGCGTGACCGGATAAATCGCCTCGCCGTAGTCGGCCACCAGGTCATCCAACTGCTTGGGATTGCGCGCGGTGGCAACCACACGATCACCGGCGCGCAGGGCGGCTACGGTAATCGAGCGGCCGAGGCCGCGGGAACTGCCGGTGATAAACCATATCCTGGACATTCGAACACCTCTTCGTTTGAGACTGCGGGAGTAACCTGTGAACGAATGATGGTCGACCGGCTTCTCTCATACACTAGCAAGAGGCCGCCAAGTGACTTGCATATCACGCCATTTATTCTGCGGCCAACCGTGCCGACAGGCTTTCGATAAACACCGTCTCCGCCCGGCTCATCTTCTGCTCACGGTTCCACAGCAGGTGGATATCCACGTCGGTAATCCCTTCGTCTGGCGGCAAGCGCCAGAGCAACCCATGCTTCACATCCTCGGCCACCACATGAATCGGCAGGCAGCCCAGGCCAAACCCGGCAATCACCAACCGCCGCACTTCCTCCAGGCTGGAGGACGACGCCACGATGCGCCCGCTGAAGCCCTGCTGGTCGCGAAAGATCGTCAACGGCGAGAGCATTCCGCCGATCTGGTCGCTGGTGAAACTCACGAAGTTCTCCGACTGCAAATCTCCCTCCGCCAGCCCGGTGCGTCCGAACAACGGGTGATGCCGCCCGCAAAAAAATGCATAACGCTGACGCAGGAACAGGTGCTGCTCCAGCCGTGGTTGCGCCCGGCGATTGAGGCTCAGGCCCAGCGTAGCGGTTTTCTCCAGCAGGGCGGCGACGATGTCAGAGCTGCGCATCACCTCAACGTCCAGGTCGACCCGGGGATGCTGGCGATGGAAGTCCGCCAGGAAGTCATCAAAGGTGTCCGAACTGATCCGACTGATCATCAGCAACCGCACCTTGCCGATCACCTCGTCACCGGGCTTTTGCAGGGCGTTGCTCATCTGCGAGACCTGGCCATACATCTCGCCGGCGATCGCGAAAATCTGCTCGCCGGCTTCGGTCAGCACGAAGCGCGGGCCGCGCCGGGCGATCAACTGGCAGTCGAGCTGTTCTTCCAGGCGCTTGAGCGCCTGGCTGATGGCCGGCTGGGTGAGGTGCAGGCGGGCGGCGGCGCGACTGATGCTCAACTCCTGGCCGATCACCCGGAAGGTGCGTAACAGGTTCCAGTCCAGGCGGTCATTGAGCAGCGGATGAACATCGCGGCGGTTTTCAGGCATGGCGACAGCTCGATAATAAGCAGGATTTATAATCGGAATAATAAATAGAAAATTGACTAATCATAGGGCCGAGACGAAAAATCACCCTCAACCAGCGCCATCAGAGCGCGTGCGCCAGTCCTTTCTCCTGCCAAAAAAATAACCAAAGGAGCCAGCCCCATGAAGCCTTCCGCTTCGCCGCAGCCGCGCCGTGCCGCGGCCGCCGCTTTCATCGGCACCATGATCGAGTGGTACGACTTTTACATTTACGCCACCGCCGCCGCGCTGGTGTTCGGTCAATTGTTCTTCCCTTCCGACGACAAACTGTTCAGCACCATGGCCGCGTTCGGCACCTTTGCCGTGGGCTTTTTCGCCCGGCCATTGGGCGGCATTGTGTTTGGGCATATCGGTGACCGTATCGGTCGCAAGAAATCCCTGGTGATCACCTTGGTGATGATGGGCGTGGTCACCGTATGTATCGGCCTGTTGCCGACCTATGCGCAGATCGGCGTCGCGGCGCCGGTGTTGCTGGTGCTGCTGCGCATCGTGCAGGGCATCGCCGTTGGCGGCGAGTGGGGCGGGGCGGTGCTGATGGCCGGCGAACATGCACCCAAAGGCCGTCGCAATTTCTTTGCCTCCTTTGCGCAACTGGGTAGCCCGGCGGGTTTGATCCTGTCGTTGCTGGCCTTCAGTGCGGTAACCCGTTTGCCGGAGGCCGACCTGCTCAGTTGGGGCTGGCGCGTGCCGTTCCTGGCCAGTGCCTTGTTGTTGATCGTCGGTCTGGCAATCCGCCTGGGCGTCAACGAATCGCCTGAGTTCCTGGAAGACAAAGCCAAGGCAGAAAAGGCCCGGGCCATCACCCAGGATCAGGCCCCGGTGATCGAAGTGCTGAAAACGGCCTGGCGCCCGCTGCTGCTGTGCATCGGTGCCAACACCCTGGGGATTGCCGGGGTGTATTTCACCAACACCTTCATGATTGCCTACACCACCCAGCAACTTAACCTGCCGCGCTCGTTGATTCTGGAATGCCTGTTTGTCGTGGCCATCATCCAGTTCTGTGTCCAGCCGCTGGCGGCCTGGGTGTCGGAGAAGGTCGGTGCCACACGCTTTCTGTGTGCGATGAGCGTGCTTGCGATGGCCTCGCCTTATCCGATGTTCGTGCTTGTCAGCAGCGGCCAGGCGCCATTGATCATCCTCGGCATCGCCCTGGCCGTGGTGTGCATGGCCTCGTTTTATGCGGTGATTGCAGGCTTCGTCAGCGGCTTGTTCGAAACCCGCGTGCGCTACACCGCCATTTCCCTGGCCTATCAAGTGTGCGGCGCGCTGGCCGGTGGCCTCACGCCGTTGATCGGCACCTGGCTGGCCCATGAATACCAGGGCCAGTGGTGGCCGATGGCTGTGTTCTACAGCGCGATCGCGGCGGTTTCGCTGCTGTGCGTACTTGCGTTGTCCCGGCGTCACGCCACCGCCCACCGTCTTGAAATGGCTTGAAGCGTTTGATTGGAGAATGTGTATGTTGAAGATTAATGGCGAGCGTCTGTGGGCCAGCCTGATGGCCATGGCCGAGATCGGCGCCACGGCTCGCGGAGGCAGCTGCCGCCTGGCGTTGAGCGCCGAAGACCAGGCCGGCCGCGCACTGTTCAGCCGCTGGTGTGAAGAGGCCGGGCTGACCCTGAGCGTCGACGCCATCGGCAACCTGTTCGCCCGCCGCGCCGGCACGGATAATGAAGCGGCCCCGGTAATGATGGGCAGCCACCTCGACACCCAGCCGGAAGGCGGGCGCTTTGATGGCGTCTATGGTGTGCTGGCCGGACTGGAAGTGATCCGCAGCCTCGACGACCACGGCATCAAGACCCGCAAACCGCTGGAAATCGCGGTGTGGACCAACGAGGAGGGCGCCCGGTTTACTCCGGCCATGCTCGGCTCGGCGGTGTTCACTGGCACCTTGGCGTTGGATAACGCGCTGGCCACCCGGGATGTCGCCGGTGTCAGCGTGGCGGATGCGTTGCGCAGCACCGGCTACAACGGCGAGCGCCCCTTGGGTGGCGCGGTGGATGCGTATTTTGAAGCGCACATCGAGCAAGGTCCTATTCTGGAAGACAACGCCAAGAGCATTGGCGTGGTCACCGGTGGGCAGGCGATTCGCTGGCTCGACGTGCGCGTGGAAGGCATGGCCGCCCATGCCGGGACCACGCCGATGCCACTGCGCAAGGACGCCTTGTACGGCGCAGCGCAGATGATCCAGTCGCTGGAAAACCTGGCGGCTGATTTTGCGCCTGAGGGCCTCACGACCGTGGGTGAATTGAGCATCGCCAAGTCGTCGCGCAACACCATTCCCGGCTTGCTGAATTTTACCGTCGACCTGCGCCATCACCGCGACGCCGACATAGAAACCATGGAGCAACAGGTGCGTGCCCGCTTGCAGGACATCGCCGCCCAACGTGGTCTGAGCGTCACCGTCAGCCCGCGCTGGATCAGCCCGGCGACACCGTTTGATGCCGAGTGTGTCGCCTGTGTGCAGTCCGCCGTGGATGCGTTGGGCTATGCCCAGCAATCGATTGTCAGCGGTGCTGGCCATGACGCCATCCACCTGGCGCGGTTCTGCCCCACGGCGATGGTCTTTATCCCGTGTGTGGGCGGCTTGAGTCATAACGAAGCCGAAGATGTGCTGCCCGAGGACGTTCGCCAGGGTACCGATGTATTGCTCAATGCCGTGTTGAAACGTGCCGGCCAGGCTAATTAACGAAACATTTCTGCAAGGTTGAACACGATCAAAATGTAGGAGCTGGCTTGCCTGCGATAGCGGTGGTTCAGGCAACAAATTTGTATCTGAGCCACCGCAATCGCAGGCAAGCCAGCTCCTACAGGTCCGGTGTTCAATCGCAGATGTGTGCCCATCAGGAGAAATCCCATGCGTACTTATTTCCACCCCGAACAACTCCTGCACCATCCTCGCAGCTACTACTCCCGTGGCCAGATGCGTACCCCGCAGGAAGTCCCGGAGCGCGCCCGCAATCTGCTGCTGGCCGCGCAAAACCTGGGCTTCGACATCCAGCAACCCCACGACCACGGCCTTGATCCACTGCTGGCTGTGCACGGTGCGGCCTACCTGGCCTTCCTCCAGGAAGCCCACCAGCGCTGGAAAGAAATCCCCGAAGACTGGGGCGACGAAGTCATGTCCAACATCTTCGTGCGCGAGCCCAACGCCCTGCGCGGCATCCTTGCCCAGGCGGCGCGCTACCTCGCCGACGGCAGTTGCCCGATTGGCGAACTCACCTGGCGCTCGGCCTATTGGTCCGCCCAAAGCGCCGTCGCTGCCGCCCGGGACATCCTCGACGGCGCACCCGCGGCCTACGCGCTATGCCGCCCGCCAGGCCACCACGCGCGTTTTGATGCAGCCGGTGGGTTCTGCTATATCAACAACGCGGCGGTTGCGGCGCAGGGGTTGCGCGCTGGCTTCGAGCGCGTCGCCGTACTCGACACCGACATGCACCATGGGCAAGGCATCCAGGAGATTTTCTACGAGCGTGATGACGTGCTGTACGTGTCGATTCATGGCGACCCGACCAACTTCTATCCGGGGGTTGCAGGCTTTGCGGAAGAGCGCGGCGCTGCTGCGGGTGAAGGCTTCAACCTCAACCTGCCAATGGCGCATGGCGCGAGTGAGGCGGTGTTTTTCCAAAAGCTGGAACTGGCATTGAAGGCAGTGAAGGACTTCTCGGCGGACGTGCTGGTGTTGTCGCTGGGGTTCGATATCTACGAGCTGGATCCGCAAAGCAAAGTGGCGGTGACGCGGGAAGGATTTGCGCGGCTGGGGGAGTGCATTCGTGGATTGGGGTTGCCGTGTGTGATCGTGCAGGAGGGCGGGTATCACCTGGAAACGCTGGACAGTAATGCTCAGGCTTTTTTTGCAAGTGCGCAGGCGTGGTCGATGTAACCCGCTGAATAAAGCGCCCCGGACTGCCTTGGAAATACATTCAAGGCGCGTCCGACCCGTGGGCCTTTCACGTCGATAATTTATATCTCTTAACTTCTGGTCGACACCCCTAAAGTCCCGGCCTGACTGGCCGAAACTCTGTCATACGATGTCGTATGCCCATAATGAGAACAATCGCCATGTCGCTCCGCAGCCTGTCCATCGCCCGCCGTGCGGGTCTCGGTTTTGCCTTGATTGCCTTGCTCGTGGCGCTGTTGGGGTTCTTTGCGCTCTCGAACATGGCAAGCATCCGCGAAAGCGCCGTGCAGGTTGAAAGTGGCCTGGTGCCGAAAATGCGCCTGGTCTCGGATATCCGCGAAATCATGCTGCGCATCCGCACTATTTCCCTGCGCATGGCCCTTGATCCCAATCCCGCGAGCCTCTCGCAATACCGTAGCCAGATGGACACCCGCAGCCAGGATCTGACGAAGAAACTGGCCGACCTGAATGCGGTGATTGATACCCCCGAGGTACGCAATCTTTATGATCAGTTCCAGGTCTCCCTGCGTCAGTATCAGCAAGGTCTCACTCAGTCATTCATCCTCGCCGACAAGCAGCAGACCGCCGAGCTGAACAAGTTGCTGCTGGTGGACATGAAGACCGTGGTCGACGGTTCCGGCAATCAGCTCAATGCCCTGGCCGACTATTACAACGCCCAGATAAACCTGCAGGGCCAGACGGCCGAGTTGCAGTACAGCCGCTCGCGCACGATGGTCTTCGGCTTCGTGCTGCTGGCCGCGTTGAGCACCGTGGCCCTGGCCTGGTTGCTGACGCGTAGCATTGTCGGCCCGCTCAGCCACGCGGTGCGCGCCGCAGAAAACGTCGCCCAAGGCGACCTGACGCAAACCGTTGAAGTGACCGGCGATGACGAAGTGACGCGCCTGCTGGTGGCGTTGCAGACCATGCAAGGCAGCCTGCGCAGTACCTTGCAGCTGATTCGCCAGTCGGCCGGGCAGATGGCCGCGTCGGCCACCGACCTCAACGGCATCACCGACCAGAGCAGCCGCAGCCTGCAAAAGCAGACCGCTGAAATCGAGCAAGCCGCCACCGCGGTCAACGAGATGACCTCGGCCGCCGATGAGGTGGCACGTAATGCAGTCTCCACTTCCGAATCCACCCGGCTCTCTAATGAAACGGCCCGCGATGGCCAGCAGCGCGTCGGCGAGACGGTCAGCGCGATTCAGGCGTTGAGTACCAACATCGGTGAAACCTCGAGCCTGGTGCAAAACCTCGCCGATCAATCGCGGGACATCGGCAAGGTGCTCGATGTGATTCGCTCCATCGCCGAGCAGACCAACCTGTTGGCCCTGAACGCCGCCATCGAGGCGGCGCGTGCCGGTGAGTCCGGGCGTGGCTTTGCCGTGGTGGCCGACGAAGTGCGTGCGCTGGCCCATCGCACCCAGCAATCGACCCTGGAAATCGACCAGATGGTCACCGCGATGCGCAGTGGCTCCAGCGAGGCACTGACCTCAATGCAATCGAGCACCCAGCGGGCCAGCGAAACCTTGATCCTGGCCGAAGGCGCCGGTGGAGCCTTGAGCCAGATCACCGACTCCATCGACCAGATTCACCAGCGCAACCTGGTCATTGCCAGCGCCGCCGAGGAGCAGGCGCAGGTGGCCAAGGAAGTGGATCGCAACATCGTCAACATTCGTGACCTGTCCGCGCAATCATCTTCGGGAGCAGGGCAGATCAACGGGTCGAGCCAAGAGCTGGCGCGCTTGGCCGTGTCGCTCAATGAGGCGGTGGCGCGGTTTCAGCTGTAACCGGGTCTAGTCGTGCCACGGATGGCACCAGCTCCAGGATCCGGTCACGACCCCCTTCGGCCACCAGGTACGTTCCCTTCGTCGTACGCACAATCGACTGTGGCGCCTTCAGGAAAGACAGAATCGTCTGCTGGCGTCCTTGCTTGTCGATCAACAACAAACGCGCGCGGTGGGTGGAATCCTCGTTGATCCATAACCCGCGTTCATCGCACATCAGGAAGGTGGGTTTGTTCAATTGGCTCAGTACCACTGGATCGCTACCGTCCTCGGTTAATTCGCGGACCACACCCTTCTTCTTTTCCGTGTAGAGCATGCGCCCATCGGTACAGCGAACGATCGACTCGCCTTCGCTGAGTTGGTCACGCACGACGCTCAAGGTCTTGTCGCTCCAGCGATAGCGCAGTATGCGGGCAGCTACCTTGCGGTCTTCGATGGCGTAAAGGAACTCGCCGTCGTCCCACAGCCCTTGCACGCTGTCGCCCTTGAACAGCTCGGTAACGACGCCGTCCTTGAGGAAACTGACCGGCGCGCCGTCCACTTCCTGGCTGAATACCCAACCGCCTTGAGTGGCGACCATCCCATCCGGTTTGGATAAATTTCCTACCACCTGTTCGCGTTTTCCGTCGGGCAAGATGCGCACGATACTGCCAAGGCTGTTGCTCAATTCCTGGCTGACCATCAGCGAACCGTCAAGCATTGGCATCAGCGACGCAGCCTTTTCCACATTGCGGTGGATCACTTGCACACTCCAGTTATTGGCAGCGCTGACCGGATAGAAACTTTGCCAGGCGAAGAAGCCCAGGGTGGCAAGGCAGAGCAACCCCAGTAGCCACAGACCCAGAAGAAGCGCGCGATAGAGAGGCGCTGGGTTGGAAGTCCTTTTTATTGTGTTATCCATTGAGTGCGCTGCCGGTAGGTAGTCGTGAATAGAAAAGATCTGAATATAAATTAATTGTCGTGGTCACCTGCAAGAGGGCTGCATATCGTGCCCCACCTGAAACGTCTCTGGGAATCACCTGATCCCTCTGGCAAGCCACTGGCGGTATAGCTTACGGGCGACTTCCATTCGCGCGATAAGGATAACCAGCCAGATCATCCCGCCCATCGAGAGCAAGGCGAACCACAGCAGGAGCCCGCGCTGTTCGCTCAAACCGTCGCGCACGTATTTACTGTAGTTTTTATCGATAAAAAATGAGCAGATGACGTCGAGCTTTTCTTCTGGCAGACCGGGAAGGATGAAGGCTTGCAGAGACCCTGATGACCGACATTGCTCAACAGTGAGCCTTGCGTCGGACCATATCCCGAACTTCACGTTTTCTTCGGAGAGGTAGAATGATGGCGACTCCGGAGAGTTTTTCAGTGACACCATCAAATACCCGGATTCAATCAAAGGTGGAGTGATCGCTACGCCTGCCAGCAGCACGATGGCCAACAAGAAACAGCAATTGGTCCTCCACTGCGCGAACCTTCTGGTGATGAAGCTCAAGGCGGTGAAGTCGCTCCAGTCAATGTAGCGCTTCACTCGACCGAAATCGCGTGGGGTGAATCCATTGTTGTACATCCACTCTTCAGCCGAGTCTGCATCCTGCAAGGTGTTTGCAGGAATGTTGAACTCATAGCGGTAGTACTCCAGCTCACGGAGGTCCTTGCGCATGCGTTCGAAACGTTCGGTTTCGAAGTGCGGCTGCCCACCAAAAAAACGCCAAATCCAGTCGCGCAGAAACAACAGAGAGCCGGAGCGTCGGTAGATGAAACAAAGCAGCCACACAACGGCGAGTAGAGTAACGATGCCGCTGAATGCAGGGAAATTTTCAACATACCAAGTCAGCGGTGTGCTTTTGGAGATTGGGGCGGTCATGGCTTAATCCTTAGTCATAACGAGTCGAACGCGCGATTCTAGGCAAACTGGGCAGAGGTGTCTTTGCTTCAGGAAAAACAGGAAGAAGCTGACTTGCACGTAGGAAGCCGGACAGCATCAAGAGGTCATTGAACTGAAACGCTTATACGGTGTGCAGATTCACGTAGACCTGCTGATCAAGGGTTTTGACGGTGCCAGCGAGCGTGTGAAGCTTGATGCCAGTTTTGCGACAATTGACGCCCTAATACCCGAGACCTATGATCAAGCCCAGCTCACTGAGCTGTTAGCAGAGGCAGGATTTTTGTATACGGCAGATACCGGAAAAACCCAGCCTGTTGCTGGGTTTTTTGCATCTGAGCGTTTTTCTCCCGCGACTACCCAACGGCCCACTCGATGATCATCAACTTCGACCTCAACGACCTCCAGGCCTTCCGCGCCGTCGTAGACAAGGGCAGTTTCCGTGCGGCGGCCGAAGCCATCCGTATCTCCCAGCCGGCCCTCAGCCGGCGTATCGAGAAGCTCGAATCCGCCCTCGACGTCAAACTCTTCGAACGCACCACGCGCCGGGTCAGCCTGACCATGGTCGGCCGCGCGTTCCTGCCGCAAGTCGAGCGCATGCTCGATGACCTGGACATCGCCCTGATGGGCATCAGCAACGTCGCCTCGACCCGCATGGGCAATGTCACCATCGCCTGTGTGCCCTCCACCGCGTACTACTTCATGCCCCACGTGATCTCCGAATTCCACAAACTCTATCCGAAGATTCGCCTGCGGGTCCTGGACGCCAGTGCGGGCGAGGTGTGTGCGGCAGTGGAAAGTGGCGAGGCGGATTTCGGCGTGAGTTTCAGCGGCAGCCTGGCAGACGGGGTGGAGTTCGAGCTGCTGTTGCAGGAGCGTTATGTACTGGCCTGTCGCCGGGAGCATCCGCTGGCGGACCGCGCTAGTGTGACGTGGGCCGAGGCGTACGAGCACGACTACATCACCGTGGACAAGACCTCAGGCAACCGCTTCCTGCTGGACCAGGCCCTGCGCGGCGTGCGGGTGAAGAAACCAAGCATCTGCGAAACCCATCACGTGACGACCATGATCGGGCTGGTGGAGGCGGGGCTTGGGGTGGCGATGGTGCCGTCGATTGCGATGCCGGGCGGCGAACATCCGATTCTGACGAGCGTGCCGCTGGTGGAGCCGGAGGTGGTGCGCAACGTGGGGTTGATCAAGCGCCGCGGGCGTACGTTGACGCCGGCGGCACTGGAACTGGAGCGGTTGACGCGGGAGATGCCGTTCCGGTCAGTGTGAGACCGAATCCAGGCCGGTGGATTGCACCACGGGTTGCGCCTGGGGCGAGGCGAGGAATTGCAGGAGCTTTTTCGCCTGCGCCGGGTGCTGCGCATTTACCGGAATGCCGGCGGCAAAACGGGTGACGGACTGCACGTCTTCAGGGATCTTTCCGACGTAGGTCACGCCCGGAATCGGCAGCAGTTCGGACACCTGCTGCAAGCCCACCTCGTAGTCACCCTTGGCCACCTGGGAGGCCACCGGGATGCGTTCGATCATGGTGCCCTTGGACGGCATGCCGAGCTTCTTGAACAGTTCCTTTTCGACGTAGACGCCGCTGGCGCTGTCCGAGTACGCGACGGATTTGGCGTTGGTCAGTACCGTCTTCAGTTCGGCATCGGTGGCAATCGAGGGCTTGGCCGCGCCTTCCTTGACCACCAGGCCGATGCGCGAGTCCGCCAGTTCAACCCGGGACGCCTTGTCGACCTTGCCTTGCTTGATCAGCTCATCCAGGGCGTAGCCGACCATGATCACCACGTCGGCGTGTTCGCCACGGGCCAGGCGGTTGGGAATCGCTTCCGGCGCCTTGCCCATCGACGGGCCGAGGATGGTGTCGAGGGTGTCGCCGCTCTGGGTGGCGTATTGCGCACCCAGCACCTTGTAGGCAGCGGTGAAGCCGCCGGAGGTCATGACTTTCAGCTCTTCGGCGTGGGCGACCATCGCCAGGGAACCGATCGCCAGTACCGCCAGTGTTTTCAGCATGGGGTTCATCAGTGCGACTCCTCAGGCAACTTGCAGACGGGCGCTGGCGCGGCGATACAGTGCGAACGTCGCGCACAGGGCGCACAGCGCGGCGAACATCAGCCAGTAGGCGGGCGATGCCTTGTCGCCCGTCTCGTGGATAAACCAGGTGGAAATCGCCGGGGTAAAACCGCCGAAGATCGCGGTCGCCAGGCTATAGGCCAGGGAGAAGCCGGCCACACGCACTTCTACCGGCATGATCTCGGTCAGGGCCGGGATCATGGCACCGTTGTACATGCCGTAGAGGAAGGAGAACCACAGCAGGGTTTCCAGCATGTGCGCGAAGCTTGGCGCATTGACCACGTAGGAAAGTGCCGGGTAAGCGGTCAGCACGGTCAAAGCAGTCATGGCGATCAGCACCGGCTTGCGGCCAAAACGGTCACTGAGGGTGCCACCGATGGGCAGCCAGATGAAGTTCGACACGGCCACCAGCAGGGTCACCAGCAGGGCGTCGGCGGTGGTCAGGTTGAGTACGGTTTTGCCGAAGGTGGGTGCGTACACGGTGATCAGGTAGAAGGCCGTGGTGGTCATCGCCACCATCATCATGCCGCCGATCACGATGGTCCAGTTCTTCACCAGGGTGGCCAGCACTTCGCGCATGGTCGGGCGATGCTTGCGGTTGGCGAACTCTTCGGTTTCCTGCAGGTTGCGGCGCAGGACGAAGATGAACGGGATGATCACGCAGCCGATGGCGAACGGAATGCGCCAGCCCCAATCGGCAACCACGGCTGGTTCCATCCACTGGTTCAGGCCATAACCCAGGGCGGCCGCGACCACGATGGAGATCTGCTGGCTACCCGATTGCCAGCTTGTATAGAAACCCTTGCGGCCCGGGGTGGCCATTTCGGCCAGGTACACCGACACGCCGCCCAGTTCGGCACCGGCCGAGAAACCTTGCAACAGCCGGCCCATCAGCACCAGCAGCGGTGCCCACAAACCAATGGTGTGATAGCCGGGCACCAGCACGATCAGCAGGGTGCCACTGGCCATGATCGCCAGGGTCACGATCAAGCCTTTGCGACGGCCCACATCATCGATGTACGCGCCGAGGATGATAGCCCCCAGCGGACGCATCAAAAAGCCCGCGCCGAACACGGCGAAGGTCATCATTAATGACGCAAATTCATTAGCGGCAGGGAAGAAGGCGGCGGCGATATAGGTGGCATAGAAACCGAACAGAAAGAAGTCGAACTGTTCGAGAAAGTTGCCGGAGGTGACGCGAAAGACCGCGCCGACTTTGGAGCGGGCAGAGTCAGGCCGTGAAGGGTTTTGCATTTTCTTGTGTCTCCAGCGTTCTTTTTAAAGTGCTTGTTTCGCTTAAGACCGCGGATAGTGGCTGACACATTTGGAAATGATAAGTGAGTTGTTTACATGTATTGATGCGCCTTGGTTATCAATGACCGGGATCACACAAAACCGCTCCCTCATCTATGCTTCTCCATTGTGTCCAATTCTTACGGACGGGAGGTGGGTATGAGCAACGAACACAAGCAACGTGATGAGTTGGAGCAGGAGCGCGCCAGGAAGCTTCGCGAGGAAGAAAAACCGCAGACCTGGAAGCATCCGGACGATGGCACGGAACTGTCCGAGCGTGACCAGGAGCGCCCGCTCAAGCCTTGAGTCCTTGTTTCCTGTAGGAGCGAGCTTGCTCGCGAAAAACCTGAGGGCGACGCGGGGCACCTGATTTCCCGCGTTATCGTTAACGACCTTCGCGAGCAAGCTCGCTCCTACAGTGTTTCTTCAGTTTTGAATCGGCGTACACAACTCCACCAGCGTCCCATCCGGGCACCGCACATACGACACCACCTGCCCCCAAGGCTTGGTGCTCGGCGCAGCAAGTTCTGTCGCACCCTCGGCCAGCGCTCTGGCATGAGCCTTTGACACATCCTCGGTAACAAACCCCAACTCCATCCCCAGCGGTTGCTGTGAAGCATGCGCCTCCACATGCCCGCCCTTGAAGTTCATCTCGCCCAACTCATGCGCTGCAAAAGAGAGGGTGGTATCACCGGTATCCAACTCGCCATAGGTCCCCGATTCATGCAGGAAACGGCGACTGAAGCCGAAGGCTTTTTCGAAGAATTGCAGGGATGCAGCGACGTCCGGGACGTAGACGATGGTGTAGGCAAATTTCATGGTTCAGCGGTCCTTGCTGGAGAAAGGGCTCATTAGAGTCAGCGTCGTGCATACCGTCAACGGGAAACCATTTGACATATTTGATTTGTGATCACATATTGGAGCCATAAGAACGACAACACAGGTTTTGACTCATGACAGATGGCCCGCTTCTCCTTCCCACCTTGCGCCAGGTGTCCCGCGATACCTTGCAAGACCAGGTCTATCGCCAGATCCGCGAAGCCTTGATGAGTGGTCGTTTTCAGCCCGGCCAGAAACTCACCATCCGCGGCCTCGCCGAAGCCCTCGGCTCCAGCCCCATGCCGGTACGCGAAGCCCTCCAGCGCCTCAGCGCCGAAAACGCCTTTGAAGTCACCGAAACCTCCCGTCTGCGGGTCCGCATGATGACGGTCGAACGCCTGCGCGAGATTCGCGATGCGCGGGTCGCCCTGGAAGGTTTGCTGGCAGAAAAAGCCGTGCTGCTCTTGGAAAAAGCCGACCTCGACGAAATTTCCGACCTCTGCCAGCAGATGCAACAAGCCGCCGACGAAGTCGACGTTTCCCGCTACCTGTGGACCAACTTCGCCTTTCACCGTCGGATCTATGCCGTCGCCCAGGCCGAATTGACCATGGCCGCCGTGGAAAACTTCTGGCTGCACATGGGCCCGTGTTTTGCCCTGGTCGCCCCCGATAAAGCTCACTTGCAACGCTCGATGGAGGCGCATACGCGCATCGTCGAAGCCCTGGCCGCCCGCGATGGCGCCGGTGCCCGCGCGGCCGTGACCGATGACATCATGCAGGCCGCCGATTCCCTGGCGCGCCTGCTCGTCAAGAACGACCGTTCGCGGTCGTCTGTTTCAGGAGGTAAACGTGCATGAGTATCCTACAGCGGCTGCAGCCTTATCCTGGGTTACGTGTGTTGATTTCCGGCGGGGCTGCCGGCATCGGTGAAGTGTTGGCGGCGGCCTATCTGGAGGCGGGTGCCAAGGTGCATGTGTGTGATGTCAGCGAAGCGGCCCTGGCGGCGTTTCGCGACAAGTACCCGGGCACTGTCGCCACCCGTGCCGACGTGAGCGATGCCGCGCAGATCGAGGCGGTGTTCCAGGTGCAGCGCGAGCAATTCGGCGGGCTGGATGTGCTGGTCAACAACGCCGGGATTGCCGGGCCCACCGGCGGCATCGACGCCATCAGCGATGCTGAGTGGCAAGCCACGATCAATATCAACCTGACGGCGCAATACCGCTTTGCCCACCACGCGGTGCCGATGCTCAAGGAATCGTCCCACGGCCATCTGCTGCATATCGCCTCGGTCGCCGGGCGCCTCGGCTACGCCTGGCGCACGCCGTATGCGGCGACCAAATGGGCCATCGTCGGCCTGATGAAATCCCTGGCCTCGGAGCTGGGTGAAAGCGACATCCGCGTCAACGCCTTGCTGCCCGGCATCGTTGAAGGCCCGCGCATGGACGGCGTGATCCGCGCCCGTGCCGAACAGGTCGGTGTGCCGGAAGCCGAGATGCGCCAGGAATACCTGAACAAGATCTCCCTCAAGCGCATGGTCACCGCCGAAGACGTCGCGGCCATGGCCTTGTTTCTCTGCTCGCCTGCCGCCCGCAATGTCACCGGCCAGGCGATCAGTGTCGACGGTAACGTCGAGTACCTGTAGGCCGCGTCAGCGTTAAGCCAGGGAAGAACACACAAGTTACACCCGGGATTTTTTTCATAAGAATAAAAGTCGGAGAATCGTCATGTCCAAAAATCGTCCTGTGATCATCACCTGCGCCGTCACCGGTGCCATCCATACGCCGTCGATGTCGCCGCATTTGCCGATCACCGCGCAGGAAATTGCCGACGCCGCCATCGGTGCCGCCGAAGCCGGCGCCGCCATTGTCCACCTGCATGCCCGTGATCCCATCGATGGCCGTCCCAGCCAGGACCCCGCGCTGTTCGCCGAATTCCTGCCGCAGATCAAGGCCGCCAGCGACGTGGTGATCAACATCACCACCGGCGGCGCACCGACCATGGGCGTCGAAGAACGCCTGCAACCGGTGATGCAGTTCAAGCCGGAACTGGCCTCGCTGAACATGGGCTCGATGAACTTCGGCCTGTACGAAATGCTCAACCGCTTCACCGAGTTCAAGCATGACTGGGAGCGTCCGTACCTGGAAGAAAGCGACGACCGGATCTTTCGCAATACCTTCCGCGACATTACCCACATCCTCAATTCCTGCGCCGAGAACCGCACCCGTTTTGAAATCGAGTGCTACGACATCGGCCACCTGTACACCGCCGCCCATTTCCTGGAGCGCGGCCTGCTGAAACCACCGTTGTTTATCCAGTCGGTATTCGGTTTGCGCGGCGGCATCGGCGGGCACCCGGAAGACCTGGCCCATATGCGCCGCACCGCCGACCGCCTGTTTGGCGACGACTACGTGTGGTCGATCCTCGGCGCCGGCCGTGGGCAGATTCCGCTGGCCACCATGGGCCTGTCCATGGGCAGCAACGCCCGGGTCGGCCTGGAGGATTCGCTGTGGGATGGCCCGGGCAAACTGGCCGCGTCCAACGCCGACCAGGTACGGCGCATTCGCACAGTGATCGAAGCCCTCGGCCATCAGGTCGCCACGCCGGATGAAGCGCGGGAAATCCTCGGGCTCAAGGGGCGCGACCAAGTCAATTTCTAATTGATAAACCGGCCGCGTCATGGCGCGGCCATGCCCATCCCGCACAACAACAAAAAAGGGGATAACACCATGCGTATCGAAGTGCTTGTGGACGTGAAGACCACCCTGGGCGAAGGCCCGGTGTGGGACGTCGAACAACAACGGTTGTACTGGATCGACAGCGCCGACGGCCGGATCCTGCGCTGCACCGAGGATGGCCGCGAACTGCGGGCCTGGGATGTGGGCCAGAAAATCGGCTCCATGGCCCTGCGCCATAGCGGCGAGCAAGCCATCGTCGCCCTGCAAAACGGCGTGCACCTCCTCGACCTCAACAGCGGCGAACTGGCCCTGGTGATCGACCCGGAACCCGCACTGCCCAACAACCGCCTCAACGACGGCAAGGTCGATCGCCAGGGGCGCTTTGTCTTCGGCTCCATGGACACCCTCGAAGACAGCGCCAGCGCCAAACTCTACCGCCTCGACGCGGACCTGAGCCTGCACACCCTGGACGAAGGCATCATCGTGTCCAACGGCCCGTGCTGGAGCCCGGCGGGCGATACGTTTTACTTTTGCGACACCTGGTCCGGCGAGATCTGGGCTTATGACTACGACCCAGCCAGCGGCGCGGTGAGCAATCGACGCACCTTCGCCAAGGTCGATACCAGCGGCGGTGGCGCTGCCGACGGCTGCACCGTGGATGCCGAAGGCTGCCTGTGGCAGGCGCTGGTCTACGCCGGAAAACTGGTGCGCTACACACCCGACGGCGAGGTCGACCGGATCATCCAGATGCCGGTGAAAAAAGTCACCAGCCTGACCTTTGGCGGGCCGAACCTGGACACCCTGTTTGTCACCTCCATGGCCAAGCCACCGTTGCCGCGTTTCCCGGCCGACGGTCAGCAGCGCGGGGCGCTTTTTGCGATCACCGGGCTGGGCGTGCAAGGAATAGCCGAGCGACGGTTCGCCAGCTAGCGCGTTTTTTTCAACAAGGCACTTTCCTTTCGCAACCTTGTGTCAGTGCGCGCCCTCGCGCGCCTGGAGAAACCCATGGCAACCTTGAAAAAAGCCTCGCTGCGCAGTATTCACCGGCACTCCTGGGTGTCGCTGCTGGTGTGCTGGATGATCTGGATCCTCAACGCCTACGACCGTGAGATCGTGCTGCGCCTGGGGCCGACCATCTCCAAGCATTTCGATTTGTCGGCCGACCAGTGGGGCACCATGGCCACGGTGATCATGCTGGCCCTGGCGCTGCTGGATATTCCCGGCTCCATGTGGAGTGACCGCTACGGCGGTGGCTGGAAACGTGCGCGGTTCCAGGTGCCGCTGGTGCTGGGCTACACGGCTATTTCGTTCCTCTCCGGGTTCAAGGCCCTGAGCGGCAACCTCGCGACCTTTATCGCGCTGCGGGTTGGCGTCAACCTCGGCGCAGGCTGGGGCGAGCCGGTGGGCGTGAGCAACACCGCCGAATGGTGGCCGGTGGAGCGTCGTGGTTTTGCCCTTGGCGCGCACCACACCGGTTACCCGATCGGCGCCATGCTCAGTGGCATCGTCGCCAGCTTTGTCATCAGCACCTTCGGTGAAGACAACTGGCGCTACGTGTTCTTCTTCGCGTTCGTGGTGGCGTTGCCGCTGATGATTTTCTGGGCGCGGTATTCCACCGCCGAACGCATCACCGCGCTGTACGTCGACATCGCCGCCAAGGGCATGACCCCGCCGGACAACGCACCGGCCAGCCAAGTGAAGGGCCACGCCTGGCGCACGTTTATCGCCACGTTGCGCAACCGCAATATCGCCCTGACGGCGGGTAATACGATGCTGACCCAAGTGGTGTACATGGGCGTCAACATCGTGCTGCCGGCGTACCTGTACAACATTGCCGGGCTGTCCCTGGCCGAGTCGGCGGGGATGAGCGTGGTGTTCACCTTGACCGGGATTCTCGGGCAACTGGTGTGGCCGTCGCTGTCGGACATCATTGGCCGGCGCGTCACCCTGATCATCTGCGGGGTGTGGATGGCGGCCAGTGTCGGTGCGTTCTACTTCGCCAACACCCTGACCCTGATCATCGTCGTGCAACTGCTGTTCGGCCTGGTGGCCAACGCAGTGTGGCCGATCTACTACGCGGTGGCCTGCGACTCGGCCGAGCCGTCGGCGACCTCCACCGCCAACGGCATCATCACCACCGCGATGTTTATCGGTGGCGGCCTGGCGCCGGTGCTGATGGGCAGCCTGATTGCCATGGGCGGCGGCTGGACCACCTTGCACGGCTACACGGTGTGCTTCTTCGTGATGGCCGGCTGTGCCCTGGGCGGGGCGCTGCTGCAACTGTTTTCCCATCGCCCGCCGGCGCTGGTTGCGCAACTCGAACCCTAGAACAACACCGATGCGTCCCCCAGCCGTTGCGCTGGCGGGGCGCCAAGAGGAATTGCCCGATGAAGACTGCCAACACCGCCCGTGAACCACGGGAGTTGAACAAACTGATGTTCGTCAAGCTGATGCCCTTGCTGATCATCGCCTACGTGCTGAGCTTCCTGGACCGCACCAACATCGCCTTGGCCAAGCACCATCTTGACGTTGACCTGGGGATTTCAGCAGCGGCCTATGGCCTCGGCGCCGGGCTGTTTTTCCTGACCTATGCGCTGTCGGAAATCCCCAGCAACCTGATCATGCACAAGGTCGGCGCGCGGTTCTGGATAGCCCGGATCATGGTGACCTGGGGCCTGATTTCGGCGGCCATGGCGTTCGTCCAGGGTGAGACCTCGTTCTATATCCTGCGCCTGCTGCTGGGCATTGCCGAAGCCGGCCTGTTTCCCGGGGTGATGCTGTACCTCACCTACTGGTTCAACCGCGAGCAACGGGCGCGGGCTACCGGGTATGTCCTGCTCGGCGTGTGTTTTGCCAACATCATCGGTGGCCCGGTGGGCGCGGCGTTGATGCGCATGGACGGGCTGCTCGGCTGGCACGGCTGGCAGTGGATGTTCCTGCTCGAAGGGCTGCCGGCAGTCGCGTTTGCCTGGGTGGTGTGGTGCAAGTTGCCGGACCGTCCGAGCAAGGCACCATGGCTCTCGGCCGAAGAGGCGCGCGGGATTGAACAGCGCATCGCGATGGAGACCGAAGAGGGCGCAGGCGAGGGCGGGCATTCCCTGAAGAACTGGCTGACACCGCAGATCCTGCTGGCGATCTTTGTGTATTTTTGCCATCAGATCACCATCTACACCGTGATCTTTTTCCTGCCGAGCATCATCAGCAAATACGGTGAATTGAGCACCATGAGCGTCGGCTTGCTGACCTCATTGCCGTGGATTGCCGCAGCGGCCGGCGCTGTGTTGCTGCCGCGCTTTGCGACCACGCCCACCCGTGCCCGGCGGCTGTTGATTACCGGTTTGCTGACCATGGCATTGGGGCTGGGGATTGCCTCGGTGTCGGGGCCGGTGTTCAGCCTGCTGGGCTTTTGTGTGTCGGCGGTGATGTTCTTTGTGGTGCAGTCGATCATCTTTCTCTACCCGGCCTCGCGCCTCAAGGGCGTGGCGCTGGCGGGCGGGCTGGGCTTCGTCAATGCCTGCGGATTGCTCGGCGGGTTTGTCGGGCCGTCGGTGATGGGCGCGATCGAGATGAGCACCGGCAATGCCACGAATGGCTTGAAAGTGATTGCCGTGGTGCTGGTGGTGGCCGCGTTGGCCGCCTTGCGTTTGCGTCAGGGGCAGGAGCAGGAGCCCGGTCACACCAGCAACGAGGTAGGAAACCCCGAAGCCAGCACCAGGTAAGCCACGACTGCCGCCAGGCACAAACCGACAAATACCCGTAACAGTGTCCTGGCGGTGGGATGAGCGATGAATTTGATGGCCCAGAGCAAAATCCCGGCAACCAGGACGCTCAAGGCAGAAATGACCAGCACGATGGTGTTCTCGCAAGCCTTGGAAGCTGCTTTATAGTCCCAAAGGCCCGTGTTGAACAGTGTGCGCATAGACGCAGGGCCCCGGGTGTTTCTAAACTGCGACTTATCCAGGGCAGTGGGGCGGTCGCCGATGAATCGCAATGAATTACGCAAGGCCGACATCAATTTGATGGTGGTCTTTGAAACCTTGATGCTCGAACGCAACGTGACCCGGGTGGCGGAGAAGCTGTTTCTCGGGCAACCCACCATCAGTTCGGCCCTCAACCGCCTGCGTACGTTGTTCAATGACCCGCTGTTCATTCGTGTCGGCCATCGGATGGAACCTACCGCGCGGGCCGAGGAAATCATCAAGCACCTGTCGCCGGCCCTCGACTCCTTGTCGTCGGCCCTGAGCCTGACCCACGATTTCGACCCGTCCATCAGCACCATGACCTTTCGCATTGGCCTGTCCGATGACGTCGAGTTCGGCCTGCTGCCGCCGCTGCTGCGGGCCTTGCGCCAGGAAGCGCCGCAGGTGGTGTTCGTGGTGCAGCATGTGGATTACTGGCGCATCCCGGACCTGCTGGGTTCCGGGGATATCACTGTCGGCATCACCCAGACCCGCGGCCTGCCGGCCAATGCCAAGCGCAAATTATTGCGGCATATCCGCCCGTGCCTGCTGCGGGCGGACGCCTCGGACAAACCCCTGACCCTCGACGAATATTGCGCACGGCCCCATGTGCTGGTGTCCCACACCGCCAACGTGTCCGGGTTTGCCGATGAGTGGCTGGCGGAAATCGGTCGCAAGCGCCACGTGGTGCTCTCGGTGCCGCAATACAGCGCATTGCCGGCGCTGCTCGCCGGCACCGACATGATCGCCAGCCTGCCGGACTACACCGCCCAGGCCATGGCCGCCGGGGGCAATCTGTTCTGTGAACCGTTCCCGTTCGAAACCCCGACCCTGGATTTGTCGATGGTCTGGCTCAGCCACGTTGACACCGATCCGGCGGAGCGCTGGATGCGTTCGCGGCTGGAGGCGTTCATGAGCGAGCGGGACATGCTGCCGGTGGTCGCACCCAAATCTTGAGATAAAACCTTCAGGGAGATCCAGGCATGGCCCCATCCCGTTCCTTGCTGCGTGGGCGCGGCAGTCATGACAGCGGCAAGGTTGGCATGGTCGAGCTGTTTTTCGACCTGGTGTTCGTGTTTGCCGTGACCCAGTTGTCCCATTCGCTGCTCGCCCACTTGTCCATCGGCGGTGCCGTGCAGGTGGCGTTGATGATGGTCGCGGTGTGGTGGGTGTGGATCTTCACTTCGTGGGTCACCAACTGGCTGGACCCGGAAAAAATCCCGATCCGCATCGGCCTGTTCGGTTTGATGGTGGCGGGCCTGTTGCTGTCCTCGTCGATCCCCAAGGCGTTTACCGATCGCGGGCTGTTGTTCGCCGGCGCCTATGTGTTCATGCAGGTAGGACGCACGCTGTTTGCGTTGTGGGCGGTGCGCGGCGAGTCGCTGAACATGACCCGCAATTTCCAGCGGATCCTGGCGTGGATGCTGTTTTCCGGGGTGTTCTGGATCACCGGTGCGCTGCTCGAAGGCGAGCAGCGTTTAGCCTTCTGGGCCCTGGCGCTGTTGATCGAGTTGATTTCCCCGTCGGTGTATTTCTGGGTGCCCGGGCTTGGGCCCTCGACGCTTGCGGACTGGAATGTGGAAGGCAACCACATGGCCGAACGCTGCGGCCTGTTTGTGATCATCGCCCTCGGTGAGTCGTTGCTGGTGACCGGCGCGACCTTCGCCGAGCTGCCGTGGAGCGTGGACGGGCTGGCGGCATTCCTGGTGGCAGTGGTGGGCAGCATCGCCCTGTGGTGGATCTATTTCGACAGCGGCGCCGAGCGCGCCCACCATCGCATTGCCAGCTCTGCCGACCCGGGCCGTCAGGCGCGGATCGCCTACACCTACCTGCATGTATTGATCGTCGCCGGGATTATCGTCAGCGCCGTGGCCGACGAACTGGTGCTGGTGCATCCGGGGCATGCCAGCCAGGCGGGCGTGGTGGCGATCATCGCCGGCCCGTGGTTGTTCCTGCTGGGCAGTGCGCTGTTCAAGTGGGTGATGAGCGACCGGCCGTTGCCACCGTTTTCGCACCTGGGCGGCTTGCTGATGCTGCTGGTATTGCTGCCGCTGGGATTGCAGCAGGTGTTTTCGGCGTTGGTACTGGGGGGGTTGACGTCGGCGGTGTTGGTGATCGTGGCGATCTGGGAAAATCGCTCGCTGCACAGCCTGACCGAAGTTTCACACTGAAAGCGGTCTGATTCCGCCCGGCCCCGTGCTATATGTATGACTCTTTTCCTACAACAAGCTCGGAGCCTTCATGCCGCATCTGCATCTGGAATACACCGCCAACCTCACAGAGCTGGCCGTTGAGAAAACCTTGTTGCGGCTCAACAACGTGCTGATGGCGTCCGGGCAGTTCAGTTCCGAGTTCGATATCAAAAGCCGCGCGCTGAAGGTGGAGACATTCCAGGTTGGCACGTCCATCAGCCCGCGCGCTTTTATCGCGGTCAAGCTGTCGCTGCTCAGCGGGCGTTCACCGCAGGTCAAGAAGCAATTGTCGGAAAGCCTGTTGGCGGCGCTGCAGGACCTGGGCGATTGGCCTGCAGACCTGCAGGTGCAGCTCAGTGTCTTGCTGGTCGATATGGATCGCGAGTCCTACAGCAAAGTCACCATCGGCTAACTACTGTAGGAGCGAGCTTGCTCGCGAAAAACTAACAGACGACGCGGGGATCCTGAATGCCCGTGTCATCGTTAACGTTCTTCGCGAGCAAGCTCGCTCCTACAAAAAAGTTATAGCAACCCCTGATCCGCACACACCTTCACCACCTGCTCCCTGAACCACGTGTTGGCGCTGTCCTGCGCGCTGTGTTCATTCCACTGCATATCCAGGGTAAACCCCGGCAAACCGTTCGGCGCTTCGCAATGGCCGAACACGGTCGTGTCTGCCAGCAGCTTCAGCACTCGACGGGGCAAGGTGACGATAAAGTCAGTGCCGGTGATCATCTTCAGCGCCGCGCTGTAGCTGTTGGCGCGGGCGATCACCTGGCGTTTGTGGGACTGGCGCGCCAGCCAGCCGTCGATCATGTTGGTGTCGGAACTCCAGGGCGTGGGGAACACATGGCGCCGGGCGACGAAGGATTGCAGGCTGAACGCCGGTTCCCGGGGCGCCGAGTGTTTGTCGAACACGCACACCAGGTCGTCCTCCAGCAGCATCTGGGTCTTGATGTCCTTGTGCTCGCGATGAAAGTGCGGCCCGAAGCAAATCACCAGGTCCAGACGCCCGTCGCGCAAGGCGTCGGCCGGGACCTCGGTTTCGAGCTTCTGCACGTTGACGATCACCGGCAGGTCGGCGCGGTCGAAGTTTTTCAGCAGGCGCGGCAGGATCAACTGTTCGAAGTATTCGGGGGCGCAGACGTTGAAGGTCACAGCCTTCTGGGTGGGGTCGAACGTTTGGCTGCCGGCATGGCACAGGTTGATGCTTTCGAGGATTTTCTGCACATGCCCGTACATGGTGGCGGCTTTGTACGTAGGACGCATGCCCGCCCGGGTGTTGATAAACAACTCGTCTTCGAAGCTGGTGCGCAGCTTCTTCAGGCTGTAGCTCACGGTGGACTGGCTGACGAACAGGGTTTCGGAAACCTCGGTGACGCTGCTTTGGTCGTAAACAGCGACAAACACCATCAGGTCCTGCATATCGAGCTTTCTAAGCAAGTTGCTGTTTAGCATCCGTTCCGTCCGCAAGCGCTTTGTACCGAACTCGGTACAAGACAATACAAAATGTTAACGGAACGCTCGTACCAATAGAAAGCTCTGTCGGACCTTTCTCTGTTTGAGGTGGGACAAATAATGTTTACAACACGACCTCAGCGAATATGCCGCGCGTAATGCCGGGGATCGAAGCGCAGTACGATCAGCAGCATCACCACCACCACGGCCGTCAGTGACCACCAGGCCCACTCGAAGCTGCCCAGCTGGTCGCGGATCATCCCGGCAATCAGCGGCGACAAACCGGCGATCAGGTAGCCGATGCCCTGCACAAAGGCCGTCAGGCCACCGGCACGGCGCGGGTTGTCGAGGTGGTCGAGGGACAGGATCAGGCTCATCGGAAACAAGCCGCCAATCCCCAGGCCGAGCAAACACGGCCACAGCAGGCTCAGGTATTGCGGGCTCAGGATCAGCCCGCAGAAGCCGGCGATGATCAGCACCAGCAGCACCGCGACCACACCCCGCTTGTCCCTCCGGCGGTTGGCGATGGCCGGGGTAGTCAGGCCGGAGACCACTTCCATGGCCGTCAAAAAGCCCAGCAACAGGCCGGCGTTCTGTTCACTCCAGCCTTGTTCCACGTAGTACGGCGCCAGCCAGGCCAGCACGCAGGTGTAGGACGCGGTACCGAGGCCGAAGAAAATCGCCAGCAACCAGGCCCGGCGATTGCCGAAGAATGACGCCTGCGGGCCTGCGCCGGCTTGCGGCAGCGGCGGCAGCACCGAGCGTTGGGCGTACCAGAACACCAGCGCCAATACCGCGAGAACCGCCCAGATGGCCAGGCCGATGCGCCAGCTGCCGGTTTGCACCTGGATAAACGGCGAGAACGAAGCGGCGAGGGCCGCGCCGCCCATGATCGCGGTGACGTACAGGCCCATGAACAGGGAAACGTTGTCGCTGAAGCGCGACTTGATCAAGGCGGGCATCAACGCCTGGATCATCGCGATGCCTACGCCGGCGGCAATGGCGCTGAGGATCAGCTCAACCGCCGAGTCCAGGAACAACCGGGAGACGGTGGCCAGGCCGATCACCACCAGCGACAGCACAATGCTGCGATGCTCGCCGAAGCGTTTGGCCACGGCCATGCCAAAAAACATCGCCAGGCCCATGGCCATGACCGGCAGCATGGTCAGCAACGAGGCTGTGCTGAAACTCAGGGCCACATCAGCGCGAATCGACGACAACAACGGGCCGACGGCGGCCATCGACGGGCGCAGGTTGAGGGCAACGAGCACAACGCTGATCATCAGCCAAACGGCGGTGGCGGGTTTTGCGCGGACGTTTTCCATGGGCGAGCCTTGAACTGACAAGGGCAGTATTAGGCCGGGCGTGGGGGAGGGCGGCAAATGAGAAAGTCGTTGGCGCTATTGAAAAAATGCGTGGGGGCTTTTCTGCCAAGGACTCTTGTGGTGAGGAGCGCTGGTTGTGGTGAGGAGAGCTTGTTGTGGCGAGGG
>NZ_JACARS010000052.1:58405-69633 GCF_013386485.1 Pseudomonas sp. P7758
GGCTGCGCAGCGGCCCCAAGATTTTTGAGAGCGCTTCGCACTGGAGCGCCAGCCCGGTCTAGCGGGAGCAAGCTCCCTCGCCACAGTGTTGTGTGGTGGTTTTCAGACCGCCCGGATCACATGCTTGATCTCCTGAAACGCCTGCAACCCCCAAGGCCCCAGTTCCCGGCCAATGCTGCTCTGCTTGTAACCACCCCACGCCGTTTGCGGGAAGATCACCTGCGGCGCGTTGATCCACACCAAACCCACCTGCAAAGCATTGGCCACTCGCTCAGCCGCTTCCACGTTGCTGCTCAGCACGCTCGCGACCAGGCCAAACTCACTGTCATTGGCCAGCGCCACCGCCTCGGCCTCATTGGCAAAACTGCGCACGCACAGCACCGGGCCGAAGATCTCCTCGTTCCACAACGCGCTGTCCAACGGCACTTCAGTGAAGACCGTCGGGCGAATGAAATACCCATGAGGCAAATCCGCCGGGCGCCCGCCGCCACACAGCAGCTTCGCGCCGGCTTGCACGCCACGTTCGATATGCCCCAGCACCCGCTGGTACTGCGCACGGTTGACCAATGCGCCCATTTCCACGTCTTCGGCAAACGGGTCCGCCACGCGAATGCTCTCGGCCCTGGCCTGCAAGCGGGTGAGAAACTCGTCCGCCAGTTCGTCGGCCACCAACACCCGGCTGGTGGCGGAACACATCTGCCCGGCGTTGAAGAAACCACCGCCGCAGGCCAGTTCCACGGCCAGGTCGAGGTCGGCGTCCGCCAGCACCAGCAACGCGGATTTGCCGCCCAGTTCCAGGCTCACACCCTTCACCGTTTCGGCGGCGCGCTGCATCACCTGCACGCCCACGGCATTGCTGCCGGTGAAGGAGATTTTCGCGATCCGTGGGTCAGCCGCCATCGGCGCGCCCACCGCCAGGCCAGTGCCGCAGACCAGGTTGAACACACCGGCAGGCAAGCCCACCGAGGCGATGATCCGGGCCAGTTCCAGCTCTGCCAGCGGCGTCACTTCCGAAGGCTTGAGCACCACGCAGCAACCGGCCGCCAGCGCGGGGGCGAGTTTCCAGGCGGTGGTCACCATCGGGAAATTCCACGGCACGATCAGGCCCACCACGCCGCAGGGTTCACGGCGTACACGGGCGCTGAAATCCTCAGTGGGCAGTACCACCGGACGATCTTGGCTGGCATCCATTTCGTCGGCCAGGTTCGCGTAATAGGCAAAGGTGGCGATCACGTCATCCACATCGATGCCGGCTTCAAACAGCGGCTTGCCGTTGTTGCTCGATTGCAGTTGCATCAGGTGTTCACGCTCTGCGCTCACACCCTCGGCGATCTTGCGCAACAGCGCGGCGCGGTCGCGGCCGGTGCTTTTCGACCAGTCCGGGAAGGCCGCGCTGGCGGCGCCGATGGCCTCAGTCACCGCGCCTGCATCACCCACGCTCACTTGGGCCAGGGTGGCCTCGGTGGCCGGGTTGATCACGTCCAGCACGTCATGGCCGGCACGCCACGCGCCATTGATAAACAGCCCATTCAATACCGCGCTCATACCGCCACCTCCTTCATCCAAAGCCCCTGGTCGATTTCAATCAGCGTCGGGCCCTGGCGATCAGTCGCGGCACGCAAGGCGCTGCGTAATTCCTCAACACCCTGGATGCGCTGGGCAGCAGCGCCGAGGGCCTTGGCCACGCCGATAAAGTCCGGGGTGTAGATGTCCACGCCCACCGGTTCGATGGCGCGGTTGACCATGTATTTCTTGATCTCCTCATAGCCCTGGTTATTCCACAGCAGCACGATCACCGGCGTGCGCGCTTCCACGGCGCTGGCCAGTTCCGGCAGGGTGAATTGCAGGCCGCCGTCGCCGATCAGGCACACCACCGGCGCACCGTTGCCGCGCCCCAGCCACGCACCGATGGCCGCCGGCAAGGCGTAGCCGAGGGTGCCGTAGCCGGTGGAGGAGTTGAACCAGCGGCGCGGCTGGTCGAGGTTCAGGGTCAGGTTGCCGGTGTACACCGGTTGGGTGGAGTCGCCCACCAGTACGGCGTCGGGCAGTTCGTCCAGGACGGTGTTGAGGAACAGGGTTTGCGCGCGGGTGGCGGCGTCCCAGGTGGGTTCCAGTTCGCTCCACAGGCGGGCGACGCGGCGGGCGCCCCAGTTGCTGTCCCGGGCGGCCAGGGGTTTGTTGCCCAGCTCGGCAAGCAGTGCCTGCGCAGCGATTTGCGCGTCGGCTACCAGCGCGACTTGCGGCGGGTAATTGCGCACGGTCTGGTCGGAATCGATGTCGATGCGCAGCAGGGCGCCGGGAATGTCGAAGCCGCCGGCGAAGGTCACGTCGTAGTCGGTTTCCGCCAGCTCGGTGCCGATCGCCAGCACCACGTCTGCCTCGGCCACCAGCGCGCGGGTGGCGACCAGGGTTTGGGTCGAGCCGATCAGCAGCGGGTGGTTGGCGGCCAGCATGCCCTTGGCATTGATGGTCAGCGCCACCGGCGCGCCGAGGGCTTCGGCCAGCTGCGTCACCTCGGGGGCTGCGTCGATGGCACCGCCACCGGCGAGGATCAGCGGACGTTTCGCCGCTGCGAGCAACTGGCTCATCTGCTTGACCGCCGACGGCGCAGCGCCAGCGCGGGAAACGCTGACCGGTTCGCTGCCGAGCAACGCGTCGGCGTTTTCCACCAGCACGTCCAGCGGGATTTCGATATGCACCGGGCGCGGTCGTCCGGCCTGGAACAGCGCAAATGCCCGGGCCAGTACACCGGGCAACTCGGCCGCCGACATCAAGGTATGGGAGAACGCCGCCACGCCCGCGATCATCGCGTTCTGGTTCGGCAGCTCGTGCAGCTTGCCGCGCCCGCCGCCCAGCTGGCTGCGGGACTGCACGCTGGAGATCACCAGCATCGGGATCGAGTCGGCGTAGGCCTGGCCCATGGCGGTGGTGATGTTGGTCATGCCGGGGCCGGTGATGATGAAGCACACGCCGGGCTTGCCGCTGGTGCGCGCATAGCCGTCGGCCATGAAGCCGGCGCCCTGTTCGTGGCGCGGGGTGACGTGGCGGATGCTCGAGCGCGCCAGGCCCCGGTAGAGTTCCACGGTGTGCACGCCGGGGATGCCAAACACCTGGTCCACGCCGTAGCCTTCCAGCAGGTTGACCAATACTTCGCCGCAGGTCGCCATTGTCGTCGCTCTTATTGTTGATAAAGGCCCGTATTGGAACGGCTGGCCCGTAGCGGCAACAATCGATAAAAAGTCATACTAGCCATGTCCTCACGTCATGGCTGCGCCCTTATGAAACGTCTTCCGCCGCTGCCGGCCCTGCACACCTTTTGGGTCACGGCCCAGTGCTGCAACTTCACCCGAGCCGCCGAGCAATTGCACATCACCCAGGGCGCGGTGAGCCGGCAGATCGCCGGGCTGGAAAGTCATCTGGGCTATGCGCTGTTCCAGCGCCAGGCTCGTGGCTTGAGCCTCACCGAAGAGGGCCGCGAATGGTCACTGCGGGCGCAGCAGGTGTTCGGCTTGATCGGTGAAGCGGTAGAGCAGATCGGCACCCGCCGCGAGACCTTGCAGCTCAAGGCCTCCACCTGCGTGATGCGCTGGCTTCTTCCACGGCTGATGCAGTGGCAGCAGGAACGCCCGGATGTGCCGGTGGAGTTGACCACCACCGTGGCCTACACCGTCGACTTTCGCCGCGAGCAGTTCGATGCCGCGGTGATCTACGCGCCGATTGCCGAGCAGTCGGCCCAGGCCCGGCATCTGTTCGATGAGCGCCTGACACCGGTGTGCGCGCCGGCCTTGCTCGGTGGCTTGCACACGCCTGCCGATTTGCAGCAACAGGTGTTGTTGCACCCTACGCGGGATGAGCGCGATTGGGCGTTGTGGTTGAAAGCGGCGAATACACGCTTGAGCAATCTGGCCCAGGGGCATCATTTTGAAACCCTGGACCTGGCGATGACGGTGGCGTCCCAAGGCTCGGGCGTGGCGATTGGCGACAGCGCGCTGATTGGCGAGGACCTGAAGGCGGGGCGGTTGGCGACGCCGTTTGAACTACGGGTGCCGACGGGGATGGGGTATTACCTGGTGTACCCGCCGGGCACTGAGCCCTCGGCGGGGTTGGAGCAGCTTATGGATTGGCTGGTGAGCCAGGCACAGGCTTAATAAATGATCGTTCCCGCGCTCTGCGTGGGAATGCCGCCCTGGACGCTCTGCGTCCGCTCTAGGAGCCGTGACGCGGAGCGTCACAAGATGCATTCCCACGCAGAGCGTGGGAACGATCGAGCGTAGGGGGATCAGTAACCTATGGTGAACCGCTGGCGTGAATGCTTCGGTGTTTCCACTTCATCAATCAGCGCAATCGCAAAGTCGGCAAAGCTGATCCAGCTGCGGCCTTCACTGCTCACCAGCAATTCATCCTGGCCCAGGCGGAATGTGCCGGTACGCGCGGTCTCGACGAACTCCGCCGAAGGCGACAGGAAGGTCCAGTCCAGGTCTTTTTCCTGGCGCAGGGTATCGAGGAAAACACTGCCGGCGCTGGCTTCGGCTTTGTATTCCTCGGGGAAGCCCGGGCTGTCGATCACTCGGCTGCCGCCCGGCAACAACAGCGAACCGGCACCGCCGACCACCAGCAGGCGCTTCACGCCGGCTTTTTTCACCGGGTTGATCACCGCTTCCGCAGGCAGGGTGGCGAAGTGCGCCGCGCTGATCACCACGTCGTTGCCGCGGATGGCCTGTTCCAGCGCCTGGGCATCCAGCGCATCGACTTGCTTGGCGGTGACGCCAGGGCGCGCGCCGATCTTGTCGGTATTACGTGCGATGGCCGTGACGGTGTGCCCGCGACGCAGCGCTTCTTCCAGCAGTTGGCTACCGGCACGACCGGTGGCACCAATGATTGCGATCTTGCTCATGACGTTCTCCAGTACGGTTAAGGGTTGAATCAACTCACCACTGCATTTCGCCCTTGGCGACTTTGGCGCCCAGTTCCAGGGTGCTCTCGTCACCCAGGTTCGGGTAACGCTTTTTCATCGCCGCGATCAGGGCGGCAGAGTCCTTGGCCTTGGCGGTTTCTTCATCAAACGCCTTGATGTAGTCGGCGGTGAACGCTACGGATTTGAGCGACGGTGTGCCCAGGTAGTGACCCGGGATCACGGTGCGCGGTTTCAAGTCCTGGATACGTTGCAGGGTGGCCAGCCAATCGGTGTGGGACTTCGCGGTCTGCGTATCGGCCATCCACACATGAATGTTTTCCGCGACGACTACACCACCGACCACCGCCCTGATCGACGGGATCCACACAAAGGTGCGGTCCGGTTGTGCGCCGTCGAGGCCGATCACCTCCAACTGCTTGCCTTCGAGGGTCAGGCTGTGGCCCTCAAGCACCTGGGGAATGACGGCTTTGCCAGGCTTGTCCGCGCCCAGTTTCGGGCCCCAGAACGCCAGTTTGTGTTCAACGGTGGCCTTGATATGGTCCACCACCGGCTGCGGTGCCAGGACTTTGGCCTGGGGGAAGGCGGCGGTCAGGGTATCGAGGCCGAAGTAGTAGTCCGGGTCGCCGTGGCTGATGTAGATGGTCGTCAGGCGCTTGCCGCTGGCGCGGATTTTTTGCACCAGTTGCTCGGCCTGGGTCTTGCCGAATTGGGCGTCCACCAGGATCGCGTCTTTGTCGCCGCTGACCAGTACCGAAGTGACCGGCATCATCGCGGACTCGCCCGGGTTGTAGGCATCCAGGGTCAGGTCGGCAGCCGTGGCGTGGGCGGCGAAGGCCAGGGTGGCGGCGGCCAGGGCCACGCGCTTGAGCGGGGAGAATCCAAACATGTGCTGCTCCAGTCATCGGTAAGGTGTGGACAGAGCTTAGTTGCACCAAACGCTACAAAAAATGCGATGCTTGGACATAGTTTGTTTCTAAAAGCGGGCAAATCATGGATCGTCTTCAAGCAATGCGGGTGTTTGTCGCGGTGGTGGACTTGGGCAGCCAGTCGGCGGCAGCCGACCATCTGGACCTGTCGCGCCCGGTGGTGTCGCGCTACCTGGCGGAGCTGGAAGACTGGGTCGGCGCGCGCCTGATGCACCGCACCACCCGCAAGCTCAGCCTGACCGCCGCCGGCAGCGAAACCCTGCCCCGTTGCCGGCAGATGCTGGAGTTGTGCAGCGACATGCAGGCCGCCGTCAGCGAACCCGACGAAGCGCCTCGCGGCCTGCTGCGCCTGAGTGTCAGCACCTCGTTCGGCCAGGCACAGCTGGCCGATGCCATGGCCGAATACGTCAAGCGCTACCCGCTGGTCAACATCGATATGCAGATGCTTGATCGCACGGTGAACCTGGTGGATGAGCGCATCGACCTGGCGATCCGCACCAGCTTTGAACTGGATCCCAACCTGATCGCCCGCCGCCTCACGCTGTGCCGTTCGGTGATCTGCGCATCGCCCGCTTACCTGCTGGAGCATCCGCAACCGCGGCAGGTACAGGACCTGGCCCGGCACAATTGCCTGACCCACTCCTACTTCGGCAAAAGCCTGTGGCACTTCATGGAAAACGGCGAGCCGGTGTCGGTGCCGGTGCAGGGCAATATCAGCGCCAACGAGGCCAGTACCTTATTGCGGGTGACGCTGGCGGGGGCAGGGGTGTCGCGGCTGCCGAGTTATCAGGCGGGCGACTACATCCGCAGCGGCGAGTTGATCCGCTTGTTGCCCGAGGCCGAGCCGCAGCAGATGAACATCTACGCGGTGTACGCCTCGCGCAAGCATATGCCGGCGGCGCTGCGCAGCCTGCTGGATTTCCTGGTATTGAGGTTTCCGGAAGAGCCGGTGTGGGACGTCGGTCTCTAAGCCGACATAAACAGGTTGAATGTCGCCCGATAATGGCGACTTGCCCCAGCTGACCTATGCTTATCAAAGCACCTTCTTGATCGGATCAGAGGTCAGCATCATGTCGATCAAAACAAGAAAGTACCTGATGATTTTCACCCTGTGCGCCGCCGCCACCGCGCTCTATGGCACTGCCGCCTACCGCGTCGAACAGACCCGCATGCAGCCGGGGTTCGCCTCCAGCTGCAATCACGGTCAATGCGTTGGCCACATGGCTGCCTTCAGTTCGCTTCGCTAGCGTCCTGGTCGGCTTTCAACTGCTCCCGAAACGCCTTCGGGGAGAACCCGACGCGTCGGCGAAACAGCCGTGAGAAGTTGGTCGGGTCGGAAAAGCCCAACACCTCCGACATTTCATTGATGGTCATGCTGGTGTAGGTCAGCAGGCGCTTGGCTTCCAGCAACTGGCGGTCGTGCATGATCTGCAACGCAGGCTGCCCGCCCAACTCCCGACACGTACCGTTCAGGTGTGAGACCGAGATCCCGAGCTTGTGGGCCAGGTCTTCGATTTTCGGGTGCTCGCGATAGTGTTGCTCTACCAGCTGGGTGAACCGGCGGAAATATTCGCGGCCCCGCGGTGCCCGTGGATGGCGACGCTGGATGGCCTGGCGGCTGATCCACACCAGCAGCACGCTGACCAGGGCGTGCATCATCATGTCTCGCGCCGGTTGGTCGCTGGCGTACTCCTCCTGCAGGCGCGCAAACAGGCTGTTGAGGTAGTCACTGTCGTTGCCGGCAGGGTAGCTGCCCAAGGCGTTCAGGCCATCCAGCGCAGCCCCAAGCTGCCCCTGCAAATGCGCCATCAGCGGCGCGGCCAGCGTGACCACAAACCCCTCGACGTCTTCGGAAAAGCGAAAGCCATGCACGCATAACGGCGGCAGCACCTGCAGCGTCGATTCATTCAGGGTGCTGCGCTGCCCCTCGATCTCCAGTTGTGCCTGGCCTTTGTGCACGTAAAGCAACTGGCACAGGTCCGCATGCCGGTGGGGCTGGATTTCCCACTGGTACTCCCGGCTGCGCCGGGAGATGGTTTCACAGTGCAACAAATCCGGGGTCGGCCATTGCTGGCTCTCACCGTAGAGTTTGAACACTGGAATCGCGGCACTGGCAGTTTTGGTCATGGCTTCATCCGATACTTCGGGAGAGTTGTGCGGTAATCGCCCCAATTGGCGAAAAGCGCAGCTTTGGGCTCAGTTTTCACCTTCTTATGCCGGGCACTCAAGTGAAAAATGCCAGCAACACCTTCAATGACAACTCTTTCACCGGATACGTTCGGATGAAGCTTGCGGGCCATAAAAATAATGAAAACGCTGAAAACCCAAGTCGCCATCATCGGCGCCGGTCCCTCGGGGCTGCTGCTCGGGCAACTGTTGCACAACGCCGGGATCGAAACCCTGATTCTTGAGCGCCAGACGCCGGATTACGTGCAAGGGCGCATCCGTGCCGGGGTGCTGGAACAAGGCATGGTCGACCTGCTGCGCCAGGCCGGCGTGAGTGCGCGGATGGATGCCGAAGGCCTGGTGCATGAGGGCTTTGAGCTGGCGCTGAATGGGCAACTGACCCATATCGACCTCAAGACGCTGACCGGCGGCAAGACGGTGATGATCTACGGGCAAACCGAAGTCACCCGCGACCTGATGGCCGCGCGCCAGGCCAGCGGCGCGACAACGTTGTATGAAGCCGGCAACGTGCAGCCCCATGATCTGAAAAGCCCGGAGCCGTGGCTGAGCTTCGAACATAAAGGCGAGCATTACCGGCTGGACTGCGACTACATCGCTGGCTGCGATGGTTTTCACGGTGTGGCGCGCCAGTCGATTCCCACCGAGGCATTGAAAGTCTTTGAACGGGTCTATCCGTTTGGCTGGCTGGGCATCCTCGCCGACACCCCGCCGATCCACGATGAACTGGTGTACGCCAAGCACGAACGCGGTTTTGCCCTGTGCAGCATGCGTTCACCGACCCGCAGCCGTTATTACCTGCAGGTGCCGGCCGATGAGTCGGTGGACGACTGGTCCGATGAGCGCTTCTGGGATGAACTGAAAGCCCGTTTGCCCAGCTCACTCACCGAGCAACTGGTGACCGGCCCGTCCATCGAAAAGAGCATCGCGCCACTGCGCAGTTTTGTGGTGGAGCCGATGCAGTACGGCCGCCTGTTCCTGCTCGGCGACGCTGCCCACATTGTGCCGCCCACCGGCGCCAAGGGTTTGAACCTGGCGGCCAGCGATGTCAGTACCTTGTTCAATATCCTGCTCAAGGTGTATCGCGAGGGCCGAGTGGAATTGCTGGAGAAGTACTCGCAGATTTGCCTGCGGCGGATCTGGAAGGCCGAACGGTTTTCCTGGTGGATGACCTCGATGTTGCACCAATTCCCTGAGGCGGACGGCTTCAGCCAGCGCATCGCCCAGAGCGAACTGGAATACTTCGTCGACTCCGAAGCCGGTCGTAAAACCATTGCAGAAAATTATGTCGGACTTCCTTACGAGGCTATCGAATAGTCAGCTATCTAGTACACTGACGAGCATTCCCGTGGGCCTCCTTTTCCCGCGGGCCCTTGCTCGCAGGTTCTGCCGTGACCAACCTCAATCAGCCCGCCACACCCGCCGTGCGCAGTGTCCTTGTCGCCTTGATGATGGCGATCTTTCTCGGGGCTTTGGACCAGACCATCGTCGCCGTCTCCATGCCGGCGATTTCCGCCCAGTTCCATGACGTCAACCTGCTGGCCTGGGTGATCTCCGGCTACATGGTGGCAATGACCGTGGCCGTGCCGATCTACGGCAAGCTCGGCGACCTGTACGGGCGCCGGCCGATGATGCTGATCGGCATGGGCCTGTTCACCCTTGCTTCGCTGTTCTGCGGCATGGCCCAGAGCATGGAGCAACTGGTGCTGGCGCGGATCCTCCAGGGCATCGGTGCTGGCGGGATGATTTCGGTCAGCCAGGCGATTATCGGCGACATTATTCCGCCCCGTGAGCGCGGGCGCTACCAGGGTTACTTCAGCAGCATGTACGCGGTGGCGAGCGTGGCCGGCCCGGTGTTGGGCGGCTACATGACCGAGTACCTGTCGTGGCGCTGGGTGTTCCTGATCAACCTGCCGCTGGGCGCGGGCGCCTGGTGGGTGGCCCATCGCACGCTGGTGGGGCTGCCGGTGCCGCAACGCAAGCCGGTGATAGACTACCTCGGCACTGTGCTGATGATCGTCGGTTTGACGGCGCTGTTGCTGGGTATCACCGAAATCGGCCAGGGCCATCATTGGCGCGACGATGAAGTGCTGGGGCTGTTGGTCTGTGCCGTGGTGGCGTTGACGGTGTTTGTGTGGCACGAGCGTCGGGCGCGGGAGCCCTTGTTGCCGATGCACCTGTTTGCCAACCGCAGCGCGGTGTTGTGCTGGTGCACGATTTTCTTTACCAGTTTCCAGGCGATTTCCCTCACGGTGCTGATGCCGCTGCGCTACCAGACCGTCACCGGTTCCGGTGCCGACAGTGCCGCCTTGCATTTGCTGCCGCTGGCGATGGGTTTGCCGATGGGGGCGTATTTTGCCGGGCGCATGACCTCGGTGACCGGGCGTTATAAACCGATGATCCTGATTGGCGCCTTCCTGAGCCCGATCGCGATTTTCGGCATGGCGTTGAGTGCGCCTCAGGCGGTGGCGGTCACCAGTCTGTTTATGTTGCTGTGCGGGATTGCCGCCGGGATGCAGTTTCCGACTTCTCTGGTGGGTACGCAGAACTCGGTGGAGCAGCGGGATATCGGGGTGGCGACCAGCACCACCAACCTGTTCCGTTCCCTGGGCGGTGCGGTTGGGGTGGCATGCATGTCGGCGCTGTTGCTGGCGTTGTTGCAGGACTCCAGTTTTGCGCACCTGGCCAGTGGGGCGCTGGTCGCGGAAGGGAGTTCGGGGAATGTGCTGCTGGATGGCTTGAATGCGGCGCCTGGGCCGGCGCAGGATGCCTTGCGGGGGGAGTTGTTGATTACCTTCAGGCATTTGCTGATGGTCAGTGCCGGGGTGTCGTTGTTGGGGTTGGCGGCGGCGATTGCCATGCCTAATCGGGTGTTGCGGGGGCGGGAAGACAAGGCCAAATAGTCGAAAAAATGAAGATTAAATGTGGGAGCGGGCTTGCTCGCGAATGCGGTCTGTCAGTTGATAAATAGGTTGGCTGATACACCGCATTCGCGCATTTGATCTTCACTGCACCCGCACCACCTCAAATTGCACCTACCGGGGAACATCAATCCGTCATACCGGTCGGTTACATAAGTAGCTGCACGCGGCCGCACGACGAACGCGTGCAAAAACGCGACATTTTTAGTTGATCTATAGCCCCTCACGTCCTAAAGTTCGCGCCGAACGTCCATGCTGGAAACGATCCATCCGGCTCAAGTA
>NZ_JACARS010000053.1:0-19646 GCF_013386485.1 Pseudomonas sp. P7758
AAGCCCGCTCCCACATTTTCAGGCGCGTTTCGGCAGTTTCCAGTTGGGTCGGATGAAGTGGCAGGTGTAGCCATTCGGAATCCGCTCCAGGTAATCCTGATGCTCCGGCTCCGCTTCCCAGAACGGCCCCGCCGGTTCGATTTCCGTCACGACACGGCCTGGCCACAACCCCGAGGCATCCACATCCGCTGCGGTGTCTTCAGCGATGTCGCGTTGCTGTTCGCTCAGGTAATAAATCGCCGAACGGTAGCTGGGGCCCAGGTCGTTGCCCTGGCGGTTGGGCGTGCTGGGGTCGTGGATCTGGAAAAAGAACTCGAGGATCTGCCGGTAAGTGATCACCGTCGGGTCGAAGACGATCTCGATGGCTTCGGCATGGTTGCCGTGGTTGCGATACGTGGCATTCGGCACATCGCCGCCGGTGTAGCCGACCCGCGTGTGCAGCACGCCGGGGTAGCGGCGCAGCAGGTCTTGCATGCCCCAGAAGCAGCCGCCGGCGAGCAGGGCGGTTTCGGTCGGGTTGGTCATGGTCTGTGCTTCCCCTTGTTGGATACCTCGCTAGTTATGGGGGCAGGTTGGACGATTCCAAGGTCGAGGGGCGCGCCTTCGATCGGCTTTGTCCGCGTTGCCCGCAGCGCCATCAACAGCGCCAACACGGGTGCCAGGGTAAACAGCGCGAACAGCCAGCGCGCGGCATGGGCGATGCCGCCATTGCCCGCCACTTCATTGATGCCCGCCATGTTCGAGATCACCCCCGCCAGCGCCGCGCCCATGGCCATGGCGAACAGTTGCAGGGTGGTGATCGACGAAGCGGCCGTGTCCTTGTCCTGTTCCGAAGCCACTTGCAGGATGCGCGTCAGCAGGTGCGGCCAACCCAGGCCGATGCCGAACCCCACCAGGAACAGCCCCAGGCAGATAGGGGCCAGCAATGTCCATTCGCCCTGGCTGGCGATGGGCGTAGTGATCGCCAGCATCATCAAGCCCGCCACGATAAACAATGGCCCCGCGATGATGGCGCGATGTGGACCGCGGCCGGTCCAGCCGGAGCTGATGATTTCCGAGACCGTCCAGCCGGCCGCCATCAGCGCGGCCATGTAACCGGCGATCAGCGGCGACTGGCCATGTAAGTGCTGCAGAAAGTACGGCATGAAGATCTCGCTGCTCATGCCGATCACCAACAGGCAGGTGGTCGCATAAAGCGCGCAGAGCGGGGTGCTGAACTTCAATGCATCCCGGGGCAAAAGACGCACGGTAGCGCTGGACTCCTTGCGGATCAACAGCACCACCAGCACGACGCAGGTGGCGATACCCAACAGGTTCCAGCTCGGCAGCGCCGAGACGCTGCCGGCACACACCGCCAGCACCGCGCCCGCCAGCAGCACCAGTTGCGGCACCGGCAAACGAGCGGTGGCGGTCGCCGTGGTGTCGCGCGGGGGCAGGGCGCGGCTGGTGAGTACCATGTACGCCAGGCTCACCGGCACCATCGAGCCGAAGGCCAGGCGCCACGCGTCCATCTCGGCAAACACGCCACCCACCGCCGGCCCGACGAGCGTCGCCACGCCCCACATCCCCGACACCAGTGCCATTGCGCGCGGCCACAGGCGCTCTTCGAACACCAGTTGGATCATCGAGTAACACAGGGCCAGCAAGACCCCGCCGCCCAGCCCCTGGATGGAGCGCCCCGCGAGCATCACCGGCATGTTCGGCGCCATGGCACAGATCAGCACGCCTACCATGAACACCAGTGTGGCCAGCGCATACGCCAGCCGTGGACCGGTGCGTTGCAACAGCTTGGAGGTGAGGGCGGAACCGAGGATCGAGGCCACCACGTACAGTGTGGTGCTCCACGCATAAAGCGCCAGGCCGCCGATTTCGGCCACCACCGACGGCAGGATGGTGGTGGCGATGTAGGTGTTGGTGGCATACAGCGCGATGCCGCCTGAAAGGGCAATGGAGCGCGTGGCGTTCTTGCCGCTAAGCAACTCGCCCCAACTGCTGTCTTGGGTTTGCATCAACGATTCCTTGTAATGCGTTCGCGGTATGGAAGCCGGCGAAGGGCATAAGCGCCAGGCTTGAGGTAATTAACCAAGCAATTGCTTTTAATATTGCGTTGAGGCGAATTATTTTGCAAGGAATGACTTGTCAGGTGGCTGAGTTCCTATGGCAGCCGAGGGGAGAGCGTGAGACGCGCGGTTTCCCACGGCCGGCAGTACTTCACACCATCAGTTTCCGGCTGAACTTGGTTTCCATCACGATATGCGAAGCGGTGTGCGCCACCCCTTTGATCATGTTGATCCTGATGAGCTCGGCATTGAGTTCACTCAGGGTGGCGGTGGCCAGGTGAATGATGAAATCGGACTCCCCCGAGACCGCGTAAACGGCCTGCACCGCTTCCATCCTGCGCAGCGAGGTCATCACATCGGTGTAGCTCTTGTTGGTGCAGGAGGTCATGGTAAAGCAGGTCACCGTCTGCTGAAGCCGGTCCTGGTCGATGCGCACGCTGTAGCCGGTGATGACGCCGGCCTTTTCCAGGCGGGTAATCCGCTCCTGCACCGCAGAGCGCGAGACCCCGAGCTTGCGGGCCAATGACGCGGTGGGTTCGCGTGCGTTGGCTTGCAGCAGGCCAAGCAATTGCCTGTCCTTGTCGGTGAGGTTAAACAGTGGACCGGGATTCTGCGTATCCATGGACACGTCCTTGACCCTCGCTGGGGTTCAGTTTTTATGAGTCGCCCTGTGTTGCGAGCGCTTTTCCTGAAACATATCCATCATTTTCAGGCCGGCGTAAACCGTTTGTGCGGCCGCCGGGCCCAGGGGGCCGCCATTCCATTCCAGGCCGTAGGCATCGAACAGGCGGTAGCGATCGGTTTCGCCGCAGATCGCCTCGGCGATGACGCGTGCGCCGATCGGCGCGGTGTTCATACCATGGCCACCAAATGATGTACACGCCCACAATCCCTGCCCCAGCGGGCCAATGTGCGGCATCTTGTGCCGCGCATAACCCATCAACCCGGACCAGGCCTTGTCGATCCTGATGCCGCGCAATTGCGGATAAACGTCGAGGATATCCTGCGTCAGCAATTGCCCCAGGCGTTTCTCATCCTGCAGGTTGCGCGTGGTAATGCGGCCGCCCCAGAGCAGGCGGTCGCCCTCGACGATGCGGTAATAGTCCGAGGCCCGGCGGTTATCGCCCACGGCATCGGAGGTACAGACCGCCTCGGCCAGGCGATCGCCCAGGTGCTCGGTCAGCACTGCATAGGTCGCGATGGGCAGGAAGGCGCGGCGTAATTTGCCGAACTCAGGCCCCCCATAGCCGCCGCAGCAGTACACCACGTGGGCACAATCGACAGTGCCCTGATCGGTGATGACCCGGTGTCGCCCGTTGCGGCTTTCGACGGCGGTCATGGGCGAGCGTTCATGGATTTTGCCACCACTTTGCTCGATCAGTCGGGCCAGGCCGAGGCAATAGTTCAAGGGGTGGAAGTGAAAGCCATGGTTGTCGCGCAGCGCCTGGAAATACCGCTCGGTCTTGAGCTTATCGCGCACCGCCTGGCGATCCAGGTAGTCGAGGTGAAAGTCGAAATCCGCGGCCATTTTGTCCCGCACGCGCTGCAGGTTGTCGCCATCTTCGTAGCGCACCACACTCAGTTTTCCCGGGGTTGGCGTGCAGCCGGGCAACTGATGATGGGCGATCATGCCCCGAACAATCTCGACGCCTTCAAGCGACAGTTTGAACAGCGCGGCGGCCGTCGGTTTGCCGCAGCGTCGCTCGATGGCGGCCAACCCTTCGGACCAGCCCTGGAGCACGAAGCCACCGTTGCGTCCCGACGCTCCCCAGGCCACGCGACCGGCATCCAGCAGCACCACCGATTGCCCGCGGGAGACCAGCTCCCACGCCGTGCTCAGCCCCGCCAGCCCGGCGCCAATCACGCACACATCGGCCCGGGCGTTGCCACACAGCGCCTGGCGTTCAGTCGTGTCGCGCATCGTGGCGGTGTAGTAATTGTTGTTATAGGTGTACATGAAGTCGGTCGTCCTTTTTCGCGGCGCAGGCATACAGCGCGCCGCGTCGGGGACGGGGCGCCTGTACGGCCTGTGGGGGTTTTTACTGCACCTGGGTGAGGTCGGCGCCGTACCATTTCTCTGACAATTGCTTGAGCGTGCCATCGGCTTTCATGTCGGCGACGATCTTGGTCAGCGCGCTGTTGAACGCTTCATCGCCCTTGTCCACGGCGATGGCCAGGGGTTCGTAGTAGGCGGGTTTGCCTTCCACCCTGACGATGGGGTAGCCATTCTTGACGGCGGCGACGATGGTGGGCAGGGCGGACAGGGTTGCGTTCAGCCGCACCCCGTCTCCCATGCGCAGGTCATCCAGCGGGCCCATGCTGTCGCCGTACGTGCGAACCTCGCCGGGGGTGACTTCGTAAGTGAACGGCGGCACATCGGCGGCGTCGATCTTGAGGCGGCGGTTGATATAGTCCTCCGAAGTCGTACCGGCTTCGACGCCGATGATCTTGCCGTTCAGGTCCGCCACTTTGGTCTCGGCCGCGTCCTTGTGCACCGCGAATACATACGGGGTGTAGTAGTAGATCGCGGGGAAGTCGAGCACCCGGGTGCGCTCGGTGGTCGGGGTCATGGAGCCGACCGACAGGTCCCAGCGGCTCGACCAGCGCCCGGCGGTGATGATCCCGTATTCGGGCGTCACGAAGTCGACTTTGCTGCCCAGGCGTTTGCCGATTTCGCTGGCGACGTCGATATCGAAGCCTTGCAGCTTATTGTCCGGGCCCAGGAACGATTGCGGTGGCCAGTTGGCCGACGTGGCCACCTTGATCACCTTGGTTTCATGGATGCGGTCGAGGGTCGAGCCCGCCCAGGCCGCGCCTGTGAGGCTGGTGAGGGCGGTGGCGACAGCGGCTGCGGTGAAGAAGCGAGTGAACGAGATCATGGGTAAGCCTCCAGTATCTTGAGTGCGGTGCCTGTTGTTTTTATCGGTGACTTCGCAAGGTTCGACGGTGCTGCTCAGTGGCTGAGAATCTGCGACAGGAATTCCCGGGCACGCTCGTGCTGCGGGTTGTCAAAAAACTCGGTGGGTTTGGCTTGCTCGATGATGCAGCCCTGATCCATGAAGATGATTCGGTCGGCCACCCGCCGGGCGAATCCCATCTCGTGGGTGACGCAGACCATGGTGATGCCGTCCTGGGCCAGTTCGCCCATCACGTCCAGCACTTCCTTGACCATCTCGGGGTCAAGGGCCGACGTGGGCTCGTCGAACAGCATGATGCGCGGGCGCATGCACAAGGCCCGGGCAATGGCGACGCGCTGCTGCTGGCCGCCCGAGAGCTGGCTGGGGTATTTGTCGGCCTGGTTCCCGATGCGCACCCGATCCAGGTATTCATAGGCCAGTTCGCGGGCCTGGGGCTCGCTGAGCTTGCTCACCAGACGCGGTCCCACCATGAGGTTCTCCAGCACCGTCATATGCGGGAACAGGTTGAACTGCTGGAACACCATGCCGACCTGGCGCCTTATGCCCGCCACGCAGGCGGCATCACGGGTCAACTCGGTGCCCTCGATGAACACGTGGCCTTTCTGGAAGTCTTCCAGCAGGTTCAGGCAGCGAATCAACGTGGACTTGCCGGAGCCCGACGGCCCGCAGACCACCACGATTTCACCGCTGGCAATGTGCAGGTCGATGCCCTTGAGCACATAAAAATCGCCATACCATTTATGCATGTCCTGGATCGATATTGCAGGGTATGGAGCAGGGACTATTGAGGGCTGATTCATCGTCATGCTCCTGGTTCAGCGATGGGCGCGGTTGAAGTGCTTTTCCAGGCGGGCCTGGACGGTTTCCAGCACGATCGACAGCAGCCAATACAGCACGGCGGCGGTGATCAGCATTTCCAGGTGCCGGAACTCGGCGCGTCCCTGGGTTCGTGCCAGGAACATCAGCTCCCAGACGCCGATCACCGACACCAGCGAACTGTCCTTGAGCATCGAGATGAACTGGTTGCCCGTTGGCGGAATGATCAAGCGCATGGACTGCGGGAGAATCACCCGGGTCATCGTCTGGAACGGGTTCAGGCCAATCGCCCGCGAGGCTTCCCACTGGCCCCGCGAGATGCTGCTGATACCGGCGCGGAAGATCTCCGTCATGTAGGCGCCATAACACAGCGAGAGCGCCAGGATCCCGGCTGGAACCGCTCCGACGACATAGCCGAGCTGGGGAATGCCCAGGTAAATCAGATAGATCTGGATCAGCAGCGGAACGCCGCGGAAAAACGAGGTGTAGAAGCTCGCAATCGCAATCGCGAAGCCGTTGGAAGACAAGCGCGCGGTGGCGCCCAGCAGCGCCAGGACGAACGCAATCGCAATCGAAATCGCCGACACGTAAACGGTGGTGAACACCCCCTGGGTGATCATGAAGCCGATTTTGGTCGCGATGAAACTGTAGGAAAGGTTGAAGGTGTCGAAGAACAACAGGAACAGCACCAGCAACTCGCACCAGACCGTGATGATCTGCGCGCGCAAGGGAAAGCGGCCAAGGATGAACAGGTTCAGCACCACCGTCAGAGTGAACGTGCCGCCCACTGCAATATCTCGTGCCAGTGGTGCCTTCAGGTCGAGAACGATGGGGCCCATCAAGTGGGAGAGGCGGCCTTCACCGACGCCGCAGGCGAGCGTGATGATGAAAATCACCACGGCCACCGCGCCCATGAATACCGCGCTGTCCGTCATGCGGGTCTTGACGATATGGTCTCTGTACATGGCTTACGCGCCCCGGGGTGAGCCCCTTTATTGTTGTAAGCCCATTATGGGTTGACGAAATGCCGGGCGGCACCCTGCGGATTGTTGGGATTTGCGGTTTTCATTGGCGTATGAGGGGATGGGAGCCGTACATATGCCGGGCGGAGTCATCAAGCTTTCGCCAGCAATCATTTCGCGCCAGACTCATGGGCATTCATTGCCCCAGGGTAGCCACCATGATTTCCCATGTGTTTTTAGGTACAGGTGATTTTGATCGGGCTTTTGCTTTCTATTCGAAGGTGATGGCTGAGTTGGGCCTCAGGTTGAAATTTTGCGATGCGGATAAACCGTGGGCCGGTTGGGTGGCTGAAACCGCACCTCGTCCGATCTTCGTCATTGGGGCGCCATTTGATGGCAACCCGAGTGCACCCGGGAATGGGCAGATGGTGGGGCTACTTGCGCCCAGTCGGGAAGCGGTTAGAAGAAGTTATACAGCGGCGTTGGCGCTCGGCGGGATATGTGAAGGAGAGCCTGGATTAAGGCCTCACTACCACCCCGATTATTACGGCGCGTATTTTCGAGATACTGATGGCAACAAGCTGTGCGTGTGCTGCCATGATCCACAAGCAAATTACCCTCGGTGAGGGTGAGTTGAACGAGCAAAAGCTGAGGCTGGGATTTCGTATAGGCCAGGACGCTACGCAGCAGTTTGTTTCCGATGCCTTTCTGGAACGTACATTCCGAAGAGCGTCGACCCGAAGCACCCTCTCAACACGTTTTGTGAGGACCCGTCGCCAACGTCTGCCATGTGAGTCCGAGCTGCATCAATTTCCCCACAGCAAAAGGTTCACCAGGTTCGGCAAACCCAGAAAGTAAATCCCGCTCTCCGCCGAAATTCCGGGCGCGCCGTCCATTGGCACTCCTGATTCAGCAAGCACTCACCCTGTGGCGAGGGAGCAAGCTCCCTCGCCACAGGTTGTCGGCTGCCCTCACGCTTGCGGTATTGGTCAGACGGTTACCGTTCTGCCACCTGCGCTGAGTGCTTTCGCCCCATTTTCGCGCACGGTACAGCGTGTTTTGCACGACGTCCCGCCTATCCAGCGGGCCCGACAACAGCGGTCCGTTTCTTGCTAGAGCCAGCTTAATCAATGACATGGCATTTTGCCGTCAATCATTTCAAAGCTTGATTCGCTGTTGAGGCGAGTGGTTCTAGGAGTAGTCGGACATGCAAAGTGTGTTGTCGCCAGGTATCCGCCTGCTCGGACGTTTTGGATTCGCGCGCAAGTTCCAGATCCTGTTTTTCCTGTTCATGCTGCCCCTGGCAGGCAGCCTGTGGATGATCGCGCAGGAGTACCGCACCAAGCTGACGGTGATTTCCAATGAGCAATCCGGGGTGCGCGAACTGTTGGCGCTGGATGCCCTGGACGCCCAACTGACCGCCCAGCGCAACCTGGCGGCGCGCTGGAAAGCCGCCGACATCCTCCACGACCAGACACCCGCGGCCAAGGCGGCCATGACTGCGGTCGATACCAATTTCCCGCTGATCCTGCAAAGCGTGCAGGCCCTGGGCGAGGCCCTCAAAGCCCAGAACGCCCGCCCGGATACCCTTGCACGTTTTGAGGCATTGCAAGCCTCGGTCACGGGCATGGATTCCCAATCCCTGCGCACCGTGGGCTGGTGGCCGGATGGTTATGACCGCTTCACGTCTGCGCTGAGCGCGATGCAAACCCTGCGCGAACAGATCACTATGGACACCGGGTTGATCCTCGATCCGTGGCTTGAAACCTATTTGCTGATGCAGATTTCCACCCAGCAAACCCCCGACCTGATCGAGCGTATCGGGCGTATGGCGAGCGTCGGGCAGTCATCCATCGCATCGGGGCAGTTCACCCTGCAAAGCCGTTTGCAGATGCGTGATTTGCGCGGTCGCATCGGCGATGCAAGGGACCAGTTGGTCAAGGCCGCCGCATCCCTCAAGGCCAAGCAATACCCGGGGCTACAAACCTGGATCGCGCAATACGACGACAGCTTGCAACTGCTGGACAACGAACTGAAGACCCTGGACGAAGGCGTGTTCGGCGGCACCATCAAGCTCGATACCACCGGCTTCGAACGCAGTGTGGATGGCATGCTTGGCGCCCTCGGCGCGTTACGTAAACAGTCGCTGACCTCGCTGGACGCGCGCCTGGGTTACTACCGCGACAGCTCGCTCAAGCAATTCATCCCGGTGGCGGTCACGTTCAGCGTGCTGGCCCTGGCAGCCCTGTACCTGTTCGTGTGCTTGCAGGCATCGATTCGCCGCAGTGCCAGCGGCATCACCACCCTGGCCGAATCCCTGCGTGACGGTAATCTGTGCGTTGAAGTGGCGGTGGAAGGGCGCGATGAACTGGCGGCCATCAGCACGGCGCTCAACGTGGCGGTGGTACAGTTGCGCACCAGCCTGCTGGGGGTCAATCACGAGACGCAGCAGTTGGGCTCTGCGGTGCTGACACTCAATTCGCAATCGGGCAGCACGCTGACCGAAGTGGAAGACCAGCAACAACAGATCAGCCAGATTGCAGCGGCCGCCACACAGTTGGCCGCCACCTCCATGGGCGTCGCCAAGAGCTGCGAGCAGGCCTCCGGCAGCGCGCAGAAAACCCGGCAGATTGCCGAGGACAGCAGCCGCGACAGCCAGCGCACCACCGCGAGTATCCAGCAACTCAACCAGCGCTTGACCGACACCTCCGATGCATTGGAGCGCGTCAGCCAGCAGGGCCAGCAGATCCAGTCGGTGGTTGACACCATTCGGGGTATCGCCGAGCAGACCAACCTGCTGGCGCTGAACGCTGCCATCGAGGCTGCGCGGGCCGGTGAACAGGGGCGGGGTTTTGCGGTGGTGGCCGATGAGGTGCGCAGCCTCTCGCAACGGACCCAGGCCTCCACGGCGCAGATCGCCGGCACGGTCGACAGTTTGCGCGCGACGGTGAGCCAGGCGGTCACCCTGATGGGCGTGGCCTGTGAGCAGGCGGTGACCGATGCCGAGTCCGTCACGGGCCTGGGCCATCGCCTGGGGGAGATCGCCAGCGCGGTGCAGAGCGTCACTGACACCCTGGCGCAGATCGCCACGGCGGTTGAGGAACAGGCAGCGACGGCGGATGAAGTGAGCGGCAATATCCAGCAGGTTGACCAGGCCGCCGGGCGCTTGCTCGACGGCGCGCGGGCGGTGAACCAGGCGGCGGATATGTTGAGCAAGGGCAGCCGGGCGTTGAGCGACAACACGGCGCGGTTCCAGCTGGGTTGAGGGGCGGCCTACAGCGCAATGGATAGATGTTCTATCATGAGCATCTATTCATAAACGGTGAAGCAATGCCATGAGAGACCTGCCACCCACCTCGACATTGCGCGCCTTTGAGGTTGCCACACGCCACGCAACCTTCACTTCGGCTTCAGAAGAGTTGCATGTCACCCAGAGTGCCGTCAGCCATCAGCTCAAGCACCTTGAAGAACTCTGGGGATTGCAGTTGTTCCAGCGGGGCAAGTCACTCAGCCTGACGCCTGCCGGAGCAGCCCTTGCGCCGATCGTGCGCGAGTTTTTCATGAACCTTGAGGCGACACTCGCGGACCTGCGCGAGCAAAAGGGCAGGGTCCGGCTCAAGGTCAGTACCACCTATTCCTTCGCGCTGAAATGGCTGCTGCCCCGACTGCCAAGCCTGGCCCAACGGCACCCTGAAATATTGGTCACCCTCGACTCCAGCGACAAGATCATCAACTTTTCAAGCGCGGAGGCTGATGTTGCGATCCGCCTGGGCAACGGGAATTACCCGGCGCTGTACTCGGAGTTCCTGTTCCGCGAGCAGATTTTTCCGGTGGCCAGTCCCGATCTGTTGAAACGCTTTGGCCGGCCACACACACCCGCCGAATTGCTGCGCTATCCCTTGCTGATGCGCGACGGCGCCGACCTGGTGCCGAAGTGGGAAGTCTGGTTCCAGCACGTCGGGCTGGCGATTGCGCCGCTCAAGGAAAGTGTCAGGTTTGCGGACACCAACATGACGATCGAGGCGGCCTTGCTCGGCCAGGGCATTGCATTGGCGCGCAGTGGGCATGTGGAGTCAGAGCTGAGCGATGGCAGCCTGGTGAGGCTGTTCGATGTGCCGTTCCCGTCACCGGTCGCTTATTACTTTGTCTGCCCCAAAGGCATCGAGTCCCAGCCGCATATCGTCAGCTTTCGTGATTGGCTGATGCAGGAAGCCGTAAACGCCGGACTGGCTTACGAATAAAGCATGAGGATTTGCTCATTCTTCAATGAGCAGACTTCGCTTCAGTTAAGGCGCCGGTTTGCTTAGGATGGGCCCATGCCTTATCCCATTATTCTCCTGGTCCTCTTCGCTGCCTTACTGCACGCCAGTTGGAATGCGCTGCTGCGTGGCGGCGCCGACCGACTCTGGTCGATGACGGTGATGTGCCTGGCGGTCGCTATCGCCAGTGGCGGCGTTGCGGTGTTCCTGGACCCTCCGGCGCCAGCCAGCTGGTTTTATGTGGTGCTGTCAGCGGTGCTGCACGTGGGCTACAACCTGTTCCTGGTGCGCAGCTACAAAGTCGGAGACCTGGGGCAGACCTATCCGATTTCACGCGGCTCCTCGCCGGTGCTGATCACCCTGGGTGCCGCGGTGTTTGCCGGGGAGAGTGTCTCGGCCAGCTCGCTTCTGGGCATTGCCCTGGTGTCGGGCGGCATCATTTCCCTGGCGTTCAGGGGGCGCCGGCTCGCCGTTCCCAGCCTGCCATACGCCCTGGGCACCGGCTGTTTCATTGCCGCCTACAGCGTGACAGACGGCATCGGCGCGCGCCTGTCGGGTACGCCGATGGCCTATACGGTGTGGATGTGCGCCTTGTGGGGCGTGTTGATGCCGGCGGTGTATATCGGCCTGCGGGGCCCGAAAAGTCTGTTCAGCCTGCGGCCCGGGTTTTTCACGGCCTTCGCCGGTGGGCTGGTGTCGCTCCTGGCCTACGGAATCATTATCTATGCCATGGCCGGTGCGCCCATGGGCGCGGTCTCGGCCTTGCGCGAGACCAGCGTGCTGTTTGCGGCACTGATCGGCTATTTCTTCCTGGGCGAGACACTGACGGTCCGCAAGGTGCTGGCGTGCGTGGTGATTGCCACGGGCACCATCCTGATCGGCTGACAGCAGGCAAAGCATTTTCCACCACCACATGAAGGTTCGCGCAATGGATACCGTCCCGCAGGCACCGCTGATTCTGATAACAGGTGGAAGTCGTGGCGTTGGCGCCGCCACCGCGCGGCTGGCCGCCGCACAAGGTTATGACGTGGCGATCAGCTTCGTTTCCGATGAGTCTGCCGCCCTCGCGGTGGTGGCGGATGTAGAAGCGGCAGGGCGCCGGGCGTTGGCCGTACGCGCGGACAGCGCACACCCGGAGCAGGTCGTCCAGTTATTTGCGGCTATAGATCGGACGTTCGGGCGCATCGATGTGCTGGTTAACAACGCCGGGATCAACGCGTTGCAGTCCCGGGTCGAAGACTTGCCGTTCGAGCGGATGCAGCGGATTTTCGCGGTCAACGCGATCGGGCCGATGCTGTGTGCCCAGCAAGCGGTGAAGCGCATGTCGTTTCGTCACCAGGGGCGGGGTGGTGCCGTGATCAATATCTCGTCGGCATCCGCCCGGCTGGGCAGCCCCAACGAATATGTCGACTACGCCGCATCAAAGGGTGCTCTCGAGACCTTCACCATCGGGTTTGCCAAGGAAGTGGCCAGGGAGGGAATACGCGTCAACTGCATCCGCCCCGGGCATATCTACACCGACATTCACGCCAGTGGCGGGGAGCCAGGGCGGGTTGATCGCGTAAAGGATTCGATTCCCATGGGCCGCGGCGGCCAGCCTGAAGAAGTGGCTCGGGCGATCCTGTGGCTGGCAGGCGCCGAGGCGTCCTTCATCACCGGTACGTTCCTGGATGTCACCGGCGGGAAATGAGCAGCAGGGCGTGGCACCGAGTTTTCCCTCGGTAGGCCACGCCCGGCATGCATGCACTGGCTCAGCTGTTGAGCCTGACTTGCTCCTTCGCCAGCTTCACCACATTGTCCAGGGTAAAGCCGAACTTGGCCTGCAACTTGGACAGCGGTGCCGAGGCGCCAAAGCTGTTCATCACCACTTTGGCCCCGGTTTGCCCCACGTAGCGATCCCAACCCAACGGGCCGGCCTGTTCCACCACCAGTCGTGCCTTCACTGCGGGTGGCAGCACGCTGTCGCGGTAGGCCTGGTCCTGTTCTTCGAACAGTTCCCAGCTCGGCATCGACACCACTTGCGCCGCCACGCCCTCGGCCTTCAGTTGCTCATAGGCGTCTACCGCCAGGCTGACTTCACTGCCGGTGGCCATCAGGATCACCTGAGGCTTCTCGGCGCCGGCCAGCACATACGCGCCACGGGAAGTGCCCGACGCCGCTGCGTATTTCGTGCGGTCCAGGGTCGGCAGGTTCTGCCGCGACAGCACCACGCAGGTTGGCCGATGGGTCTGGGCCAGGGCGATCTTCCAGGCTTCCAGGGTTTCATTCGCGTCGCCCGGGCGCAGGGTCAGCAAGCCCGGCGTCGCCCGCAGTTGGGTCAGGTGTTCGATGGGCTGGTGAGTGGGGCCGTCTTCGCCGACACCAATCGAGTCATGGGTAAACACGAACACCACCGGCAGTTCCATGATCGCCGCGAGACGAATCGGCGGTTTCATGTAGTCGCTGAACACCAGGAAGGTCGAGGTGTAGGGCCGCAGGTATGACAGCGCCATGCCGTTGGCAATCGCGCCCATGGCATGTTCACGAATGCCGAAGTGCAGGTTGCGCCCGCCGTAGTTCTCGGCGCTGAAGCGCCCGGCGTCGTCGAACGTCAGGTTGGTCTTGGTGGACGGCGACAAGTCGGCCGAGCCCCCCAGCAGCCACGGGATCTGCTTGGCAAACGCATTCAACACCTCGCCCCCGGCGGCACGGCTGGCGACGCCCTTGGCATCCGCGTCGAAGCTCGGCAGTTGCTCCTGCCAATGCTCGGGCATCTCGCCGGCACGCATGCGGCGCAGTTCATCGGCCAGTTCCGGTTCGTACTGTTCGAGGTGGGACAGGGTCTCAGTCCATTGCTCATACAGCGGCTTGCTGCGCTTGAGCAGTGCATCCCGCAGGACCGTGCGCGCTTCATCCGGCACCAGGAAGCTTGAGTCTTCGGGCCAGCCGTACGCGGCTTTGGTCAGGCGGATTTCTTCTTCGCCCAAAGGCTCGCCATGGGCCGACGCGGTGTTGTGCTTGTGGGGCGAGCCATAGCCGATCACGCTGTCGACCACGATCAGCGTCGGTGCCCCAGTGTTTTTCTGGAACGTGCTCAGCGCGTCGCTCAGGGCCAGCAGGTTGTTCGCATCGGTGACGTGCAAGGTGTGCCAGCCATAAGCCTGGAAACGCTTGATCACGTCTTCGCTGAAGGCCAGTTCAGTGTGGCCTTCGATGCTGATGGTGTTGTTGTCGTAGATCCAGCACAGGTTCTCCAGCTTCAAGTGCCCGGCGATGGACGCGGCTTCGCTGCTGATGCCTTCCATCATGTCGCCGTCGCCGCACAGGGTGTAGACGTTGTAGTCGAACAGCACCTGGTCGTCACGGTTGAAACGCTTGGCCAGCCAACGCTCGGCCATGGCCATGCCGACGCTGTTGGCGCACCCCTGGCCGAGTGGGCCGGTGGTGGTTTCCACGCCGGTGGTCATGCGGTATTCGGGGTGGCCGGGAGTTTTGGAGCTCATCTGCCGGAACTGCTTGATGTCGTCCAGGCTGATGGCCGGCTGGCCGGAGCGCTTGCCGTGGGCGTCAATCTCCACCACACCGGCCAGGTGCAACAGCGAATACAACAGCATCGAGGCATGGCCCACCGACAATACGAAACGGTCACGGTTGGGCCAGTCGGGGTGCTCGGGGTGATAACGCAGGAAGCGGCTCCACAAGGTGTAACCGACGGGCGCCAGGCCCATGGGCGTGCCGGGGTGGCCGGAGTTGGCCTTTTGCACAGCGTCCATGGCGAGGGTACGAATGGTGTTGATGCACTGGGTGTCGACAGCGTTGGCAGCGTGATTCATGGAACCTGTTCTCCATCGGGTGACGATCTACAGTGGAGGGCAGCGTGCGCCAAAGGTTTTATGAAATCGTCTGCCCCGCGACGAACGGGGACGCAAACGCGACAGGTTGATCTCAAACATGACAAGAGCCCGCCGGATGGGCTAGCTTCAAGGGGCATTCAGTCAATGATCAACTTGCGGAGGTACTCCATGCCAGTGAAACACGACCTGTATCAGGACCTGGGTTTGAGCAAGGAAGCTATTCATGAACGCAGGGCGAGCGATAACCGATTGGATTCGCTGCTCCACCAATACGACAGCGCCGACAAGGAGGTGCTGGAGCTTGAGTCCTCAAGCGGCGGTGACGAGGAGCTGGAGAAGCTGAAGAAGAAACGCCTGTTGATCAAAGACAAGATCGTCGAGCAACTGGAGAAAGCGACGGCCAAGTAGAAGATTTGTTCAGAATTGCCCGAAAGACAGCAGCACCGCCGCTGCCTATCATGCCAACCGTTCGCCCGGCACTGGGGCTCTTAGACGGCGCATGGAATGCGCTGTGGCCGGGCGAACTCTCTCTTTCAAGCCAGCAGCGCGCGCTTGCATTCGTCAATCGAGCGCTGCTGGGTTTCACCGTACAACTTCAACTCGTCGATAGTCTGGCGACCCAGGGCCTTTTCAAACTCGGCCTGGTTGGAGTTGGCCGCGTAGTGACTCTGCGCCGCATCCCCCAGGTTCGACTGGAAAATCCCCGCCGCACTCACCGGCAGAAAATCTTCGTACACCAACGGCTCCACGTCCACGTGGCCGGCGGCGATCAGTTCGTCCAGGGTTTTAAACTTGTCCTGGGCGGCCAAGCCTTTCTCGGTTACGAAATAGCGGAAGTACGCCAGCTCCTGTTCGCGCATCTCGCGGTGATTGTCGGGGAACGCCTGGAAGTGTTGCTCCATCAATTCGGTGTAGCGCCCGGCATTGGCCTCATTCGGAAACGCGCCCAATTCATCCCGTGCGGCATTCAGCAATTGGTCGTACAGCGCGCGGCCCTTGGGGGTCAGCGCCACGCCGCGTTGTTCGATTTCACCAAAGCGCGCGCTGTGGCTGCCCTTGGCATCGGTAAAGGCGATTGCCTCGTCGAGGGCCTTGAAGCTGGTCTGGCGCAGCAGTATCGGGCACTGGCGGCGGGGCGGGCCTTCGATCACCGCCTTGGGGGTGATGCCTTTGCCGGGCATTGCGGCCTGCACCTGGTCAATGTCCAGGGTGCGCGGTGTCAGGTGGTTGATGTGCGGGCCCTTGAAGGCGACCACGTCGGCGATCAGCCGGTGCTGGTCGCTCAGTTGCTGGTATTGCGCGGCAGTGACGGTGGCGGTGTGGTGCCAGCGGAAGGTTTCCAGGGCTTGCTGGATAAACTCTTCGGCATGGGCGGCATCGAGGCCGCCGTCGGCTTCGGCTTGTTGGATCAGCTCAAGGGCGCGTGGGGTGAAGATCGAACGCTTGGCCAGGGCTGACTGGGCGAAGGCTCGCAGTTCCGGGTTTTCGATCAGTTCCAGGCGCAGCAGTGAAGTGAACACTCGGAACGGGCTGGTTTGCAGGGCGCTTTCATGCACGGCGCGAAAGGCGGTGGAGTGCACCGGTACCCCGGCCGGCGTGAGGTCGTAATAGCCCACCGGCTGCATGCCCATCACCGCAAACAGGCGGCTGATGGTCGCCAGTTCTTCAGCGGTGCCCAGGCGGATGGCGCCGTGGCGCTCCCTGTCCAGGCGCTGGATTTCCCCGGTGCGTTGCAGTTGATGAGCCAGCCCTGCGTCGGTGTCGAGCACGTGGGCATTGGTCTCGGCCACCAGTTCCATCAACGCTCCGTACAGCGGCACTTCATCGCGGTACATGTCGGACATGGCCTTGGAGAAGCCTTTGCGAATGTCGTCAGGGCTGACTGGGCGGGCGGCGGGCATAGAAAAATTCCTGGCGGCTATAGAGAGGAAAGGCACGGTTGCCTGATTTTGTTGGGCCTGCCGACGCCTTGCAAACGAAGATTCCTCTGGACTTCATTCTGCAAATGAATGAGCTGGATCACGTCAGCTTCACGTGCATCTCACCGTCGAAGGGCTCTACACTGGCCGTCACCTCTGAACGCGACGGAAGACTCGATGACGGCACAGCCTGCGACGAACATTCTGGAAACGATTGAAGGCCAGCGCCTGGCCAAGCCTGACGGCGAGCGCTGGCGTGACTGGGGCCCCTACCTGAGCGAGCGGCAATGGGGCACGGTGCGCGAAGACTACAGCGCCGACGGCGATGCCTGGCGCTACTTCCCCCACGAACATGCCCGCAGCCGCGCCTACCGCTGGGGCGAGGATGGCCTGGCGGGCTTCAGCGACAAGGCCCAGCGCTGGTGCCTGGGCCTGGCGCTGTGGAACGAGCACGACGCGATCATCAAGGAGCGTCTGTTCGGCCTGAACAACGCCGAGGGCAACCACGGCGAAGACGTCAAGGAACTGTACTTTTTCGTCGATGGCGTGCCGAGCCATGCCTACATGCGCATGCTCTACAAATACCCTCACGCGGCCTTTCCCTACGATGACCTGATCACCGAGAACGCCCGCCGTGGCCTTGGAGATGCCGAATACGAGATCCTCGATACCGGGGTTTTCGAAGACAACCGCTATTGCGATGTCACCGTCGAATACGCCAAGCACCAGCCCGATGATGTGTTCATGCGCATTACCGTGCACAACCGTTCGGACCAATCCACACGCCTGCAGGTGTTGCCGCACCTGTGGGCGCGCAACGACTGGAGTTGGACCCACGATGCGCCCAGGCCCGAGTTGCGCCTGGAGGGCGAACAGGTGGTGGCGCGGCACCATGAGCTGTTCGATCGCCACCTGAGTGCCTGGGGCCAGGACGGGGTGGAATGGCTGTTCTGCGAGAACGAAACCAACTACCCCAGGCTGGACGGGCAACCGGCGCCGGGGCCGTTCAAGGACGGGATCAACGACTATGTGACTACGGGCCTGGAATCGGCGATTCGCCGGGATTCGGGCACGAAAGTGGCCGCGCGTTTCATCCTGGAACTGGCGGGCCAGGAAAGCAAAACCCTGTACCTGCGCTTCGCCCCGGCGGAGGCGCCGTGGATCAATGCGCGCAAGCTGTTCGAAGAACGCCGTCAGGAGACTGATGATTTCTACGCGGCGCTGCAGCAGGGCATCGCCGATGAAGACGCACGCAACGTGCAGCGCCAGGCTCTGGCGGGGTTGTTGTGGTCCAAGCAGCTGTATTACTTCGACGTGAATCAATGGCTCGACGGCGACCCGGCCCAGCCCGCGCCGCCGCCCGAGCGTTTGCATATCCGTAATACCCATTGGCGGCACTTGTCGAATTTCGACATTCTCTCGATGCCCGACACCTGGGAATATCCGTGGTATGCCTCCTGGGACCAGGGGTTCCAGGCGGTGGCCGTTGCCCTGATCGACCCCGGTTATGCCAAGCAGCAACTGTTGCTGTTGGTGAAAGACCGCTTCATGCACCCCAACGGTCAGTTGCCGGCCTACGAGTGGCGTTTTGACGACGCCAACCCGCCGGTGCATGCCTGGGCCAGTTGGCGGGTGTATCAGCAGGACAAGGCGCTGAATGGCGTGGGCGACATGGATTTCCTGGAGCGGATCTTCCACAAGCTGCTGCTGAATTTTTCCTGGTGGGTCAACCGCAAGGACGCCGAGGGCCGCAACCTGTTCCAGGGTGGGTTTCTCGGGCTGGACAACATTGCGCTGTTTGATCGCTCGGCTGATTTGCCGCCGGGTTATCAGTTGGACCAGGCGGACGGCACTGCCTGGGTGGCCGCCTATGCCCTGGACCTGATGCGCATCGGCCTGGAGCTGGCCAAGCGTAACGTGGTGTATGTGGATATTGCGGTGAAATTCTTCGAGCACTTCCTGTACATCGCCGGGGCGATCAACCGCGTCGACAATGGCGATGAAGGCTTGTGGGATGAGCAGGACCAGTTTTTCTATGACGTGCTGCATCGGCCTGGCGGTGAAAGCGAACCGGTGCGCCTGCGCTCCATCGTCGGCCTGATGCCGCTGTTTGCGGTGCTGGTGCTGGAGCAGCGCGAGCACGAAGGGTTGGAGGGGTTGCGCGAGCGATTGCTGGGTTTTATGAAACACCGGCCGGACCTGGCCAAGCTGGTGTCGCGCTGGAACGAGCCGGGGCAGGGTAATCGCCTGCTGCTGGCGCTGTTGCGGGGGGAGCGGACCAAGGATTTGCTGCGGCGGATGCTGGATGAGTCGGAGTTTCTCTCCACCTTTGGGGTGCGGTCGCTGTCGAAAGCGTTCGCCGAGGAACCGCTGGCGCTGAAGATGAATGGCAATACCCTGTGTGCCCGCTATGAGCCGGCGGAGTCGGATTCGCGGCTGTACGGCGGTAACTCCAATTGGCGCGGGCCGTTGTGGATGCCGGTCAACTACATGCTGATCGAATCGTTGCGGGAGTTTCACCGCTACTACGCGGATAATTTCTCGGTGGAGTATCCGGCGGGGAGTGGGTATCTGGCGTCGTTGGAGGAGGTTGCGCAGGGGCTGAGCCAGCGGTTGACGAGCCTGTTTCTGAGGGATGAGAACGGTTCAAGGCCGTCGATGGTGGGGTATGCACAGTTGGAGGCGGACCCGGCGAGCCGCGACCTGGTGTTGTTCCATGAGTATTTTCATGGCGAGACCGGGCGGGGGTTGGGGGCTTCGCATCAGACAGGGTGGAGTGCGCTGGTGGCGCTGTTGTTGCAGCCAAAAACCTGAAAACAGCACAATCAAAATGTGGGAGCGGGCTTGCTCGCGAAAGCGGTGGGTCAGCCAACAAATCC
>NZ_JACARS010000054.1:0-48220 GCF_013386485.1 Pseudomonas sp. P7758
CGTTACCCACCGCGCCCGCCCTGGTAAAGCGCCATGACTGACTACCCAGTCAGACTTTTCCCCCATGCCCACCCGCAGGCGGCCTTCGGCAAGGCGCAGCAGCTACTATAGACAAGCGCCGCGAGTGCCCGAGAATGGCAGAATTGCCGTGGTGTGCATGGCGCCACAGAGGGCTGGAACGGCATAACCGCCTAAGCGCATGAAAATTCTGAAAAAAACCTTTGCCATCGGAAAAGCTTTCGACTACATTAGCGCGCCTCGACAGACTGAATCAGTTTGACGAGATACGGTGAAGTGTCCGAGTGGCTTAAGGAGCACGCCTGGAAAGTGTGTATACAAGAAATTGTATCGAGAGTTCGAATCTCTCCTTCACCGCCAAATTCGATGTAAACAAAACCCCTGGTTTCGAGAGAAGCCAGGGGTTTTGTGGTTTCTGGGGTTTGAATAGGTGGTTGTGCCAGGGAAAATTAAGCCAATGGGTTTAGGAACACTGCGTAGCCATACGTCGCCCAATAACATCCAGCAAATCACAACCATCGCGCAATGGAATTGAACACAGCAGCGAAAAATCGCTAAGCACAACCGTATCGCTGCTGATTTCCGCACGCAGTGCCAGATTTTCAAGAACTTGAGTAACAGCACGAATTCGATACCCAGCAGCGTCCAGCAAAACGTCCAGCGGCGCAGTGGTATCTACAAAAAGGGCAGGTGTCTCGCAATCGTTGCTGGTGAGGGCCATGTATTGGTTCATGCGTGAATCTCCGCTTGCTTAAGGAGAGCTGCCACACATTCGTTACCAAACAAAAGGGTGGCAGCTGTACGCAGGTTGGCGAACCGGACAAATTGGAAAACCGGCAGACCCGAAGGTCTCCCACGCACAGCTACCATCGAGCAGCTTATTGCGCGTAGGGGCATCCCGCAAACTTAGCCGGGAGGCCTCTGCCAATTTGTAGTCGAGTCGCCAAACCCGAGTCGCTATGAGAGCGACCGGCGAACTATATGCCCCACCTCACAAACCCGGCAGGGCATGCCTTCCGATTGATCTGTAGGAAATCACTCCGACTGACCAACTGCACGCCCTCAAGCCTGCACATACACCCAAGCCGTCAACCCCGAAGCCAACCCCACCGAAACCCGCTTATAGTCCGACACTTCATACGCATCCGCCGCCGCCAGTTCCTGCTCGGTAATCTGAAACACCATCCCTTCAACACTGTCCTCATTCCGCTCGCTCGGCGAAACAATCGGATGATGGGTCTTGCCGCTGGCCGCCAATACCTCAGGATCGGTAATCTCCACCCAGCTTTTTGAATACCCCAGCATCGCATCCTGCTGACCCACCAACTCCCGCCCAAAGTTGGCCAGCTGCACTGCCTTGTCCTGCAACGTACCGTAGGAAAACAACAGCACGGGAAATTCGGTCGAGCGTTCCATCTTTATTCCTTGAAAAAGTTAAGCCAGCAAATCTTCGTAAAACGCACCATAAGCCCCGCTCGGGTGCGCGATCTGTATCTCCAGAATCCACAGCCCTTCATTGGGATACTGGTCAAAGTCCCCAAGATCACCTCCACGATAAATCGCATGGGGGAAATCGCTGACACGGTGCCCTTTGATGTCCAGGTTCAGCACCCAACCCATTTCCTTCGCTTGCTCTTCGGCAAAACGATACAGCTCCAGGCCGACGACTTTGTCGTTCCTCCAGCGCCGCTCAACCCGATCAAACAGCGCTTTTGCCGCGCTCGCACATGCGGCCATCTCTGGGTTGTTGCCGGTGCTGAACGTCGCCCCCGCATCACCTTCATGGCCTTGCCACACGGCGCCCATGTCGATGAAGTAGATGTCGTTTTCCCCCAGCACCGGGTCGCCGTCGGAGCGTTCCTTGAAGGTCTTGAGGGTGTTGGCGCCAAAGCGCACCAGCAGGGGGTGCCAGATGCGCTGCATGTCGAGGTCGGCGAGGACTTTTTTGCCGAGTTCGCGGGCTTCGGATTCGAGCATGCCGGGGCGGATGAGTTTGGACAGCGCTTCGATGGCGCGCCAGGTCATGGCCTGTGCGTAGCGCATTGACTCGATGCTGTAGGCGACGCCCACAGCTTCCTTGGATGATTGTGCGGTCACCGGCTTTTCCTCGGCTTTATAGTGTCAGGCGTTATGCGTTTTACTATATAGCGATGGCAGGATGGAACCTAAATATGCAACCACGCCATCCCACCCAACACCACACTCACACCACCGGCGGTATACGCCATGCGCTTCAACCATTCCTTCCTTGTCAGCAATGTGATCGCAGCCAATGAAATCGCGATCTGAATCGCGGTCATCGCCTGTGCCCAGCGGTGATGCTGATGCAGCGCCTGTTCTGACTTTTCATCCCATTCCTTCGAGGTGGCTTCGAGCTTTTCGGCTTGTTTGCGCACGTCTTCCTTCTGGGTTTTATAACGCTCGATCTCGTCGGTGTAGTGCTTGGCATCAACCCCCGGAATATGCGTCGCCAGCTCCGCAAGGTTCTGCCGGCTGGATTTGGCCTGGTAGTAGTTCCACTGGTTGGCGGCTTCGGTCTTGAAGATGGCGGCGTTGTTTTTGTCCATCGCCGCTTCGCTTTCGGTGGAGCCGGCCTGGTAGCTGAGCATGGCGCCGACGGTGGCCATGATGGCGGTCATCACGGCGATGCGGCTGGCGAAATTGTCTCCGCTGCGGTGGGCATGTTCGGTGGCGTGTTCGACGTGTTTTTCGTGGGGGCTGGGGACTTCGAAGGCTTCGGACATGGGGGCGTCTATGAAGGGTTTGAGGGACTCTGATTCTTCACCAGCGAAGCTGTCTCAATCCTGTACGTAATGCTGCAAACCGGCCACCAGGGCGTCAAAGGTGACGCGGCAGCGCGGGCTGTTGCGCAGGTCTTCGTGCATGGTGACCCAGGTGTCCAGTTGCAGGGCGAATGCGTCGGGCAGGACCCGGCTCAGGCGGGCGTCTTGCCGGGCCAGTTTGACCTGGCAGCCACCGATGCCGGCGCCAGCGCGGATCAGGGCCAGTTGTGCGAGGTCGCTGTCGCTGCTGAGGGAAAAGGCGCTGCGCTCGAAGCCTTTGACGGCCAGGCTGCGGATGAAGGCGCTTTCCTGGTCGTAGCCGATGACTGAATGAGCTGAGAGATCATTCAGGCTCTGGGGTGTGCCATGTTGTTGCAGGTAGTCGTTGCGCGCATGCAGGCCGACTTCGATAACGCCGATCCTTTTCGCCAGAAGTTGTTCCTGGCTGGGTCGGACCATTCGCACAGCGATGTCGGCCTCCAGTTGCAGCAGGTCCAGCAGGCGATTGCTCAGCACCAGTTCGACCCTGAGGTGCGGGTGCTGTTGGCGCAGGCGGGTGATGATCGGCGGCAGGACTTCCACGCCGATCACCTCGCTGGCAGATACCCGTACCACGCCGCGTACTTCCGGGCCTTGTGGAGAGGCGGCGCGCTCGAGGGCGGCAGCCGTGGTTTCCATGGTTTCGGCATGGGTGCGCAGGGTGAGGGCGACCGCCGTGGGCAATAGGCCGCTGGCGGAGCGGGTGAACAGCACCACGTTGAGGGATTTTTCCAGCGCAGCGATGTGCCGCCCGACCGTGGGCTGCGTGATGCCGAGCTGCCGTGCGGCCCCCGACAACGATCCTTCCTTGAGTACCCCGAGGAACGACCGGTAAAGCTCCCAACCAATATTTGATGCCATGCATAAATGTATAGCGTCTGGATGATCTTCGGCAATTCCTCTATAGCTCGCCGGCGAACAGAATCGCCCCATCACACAACCCTCAGGGGAAAAAGCATGAACAAGGTTCTGGTATTGGGCGCGACAGGCGGGATTGGTGGCGAGGTGGCGCGGCAGTTGTTCGCTGCCGGCTGGCAGGTATGTGCCCTGACGAGGGATGTGGATAAGGCCCACAAACAGAACGCCGATTTCACCTGGATAAAAGGTGATGCGCTGAACCGTGGGGAAGTCGTCGCAGCGGCCCGGGGTTGTTCGGTGATCGTGCATGCGGTGAATCCGCCCGGTTACCAGCGCTGGGCGGAGCTGGTGCTGCCGATGATCGACAACAGCATCGCGGCGGCAGTCGCTGAAGGGGCGACGATTGTCTTGCCGGGCACGGTGTACAACTTCGGGCCTGATGCCTTTGCGCGGTTGGAGGAAGATTCGCCGCAGCATCCACTTACCCGCAAGGGCTCGATCCGTGTAGAGATGGAGCAGCGTTTGCTTGAGGCGACCCAGCAGGGCGCACGAGCGCTGATCGTGCGGGCAGGCGATTTTTTCGGCGCCAAGGCCGGCAGCAGCTGGTTTTCCCAAGGCCTGGTCAAACCCGCAAAACCGGTGACCAGCGTGAGTTATCCGGGAGCGCCAGGCGTGGGGCATCAGTGGGCTTACCTGCCTGACGTGGCGAGAACCATGGTCGAGTTGATTGCACGCCGCGACAGCCTTGATGCCTTCGCCCGTTTTCATATGGCGGGGCACATAGATGCCGATGGTCGGCAGATGAGCCAGGCGATTCAGCGGGTGGTGTCACGCAGGACCGGCCAACAGCCTTCTGTACGTGCTTTCCCGTGGTGGCTGCTGAAACTGGCCGCGCCCTTTGTCACCACCTTCCGCGAGATGCAGGAAATGCGTTACCTGTGGCAAACCGAGGTGCGCATGGATAACGGCCGTCTCGTACAGATATTGGGCAGCGAACCGCACACGCCTTTGGACGAGGCGGTTGAGGCGACATTGGTGGGTAACGGCTGCTTGCCTAAGCGCGCCTGATCAGCCGTACATACACCGCGATATTGATCAACAGCACCAGCGCGCCCAGCCCCAATTGAATCTGCGGCGTCAGCCCGGCCGGGTAGATCAGGGTCAGGATGTAATGCTCGATAAAGCCGCCGCCATATCCGTCCTGCCCGGCCAAATGACGAAACAGATTTTCCCAGCGGGTCAGCGGGCAGGGCAGATGGAACACTTCAACGGCAACGCCCCACGCGGCGGCAGGCAAATGCAGCCACATGACCGGTCGCCATTTGAGGGCGAGCAAACCGCCAAACAGCACGAACAGAATGAACGACAAATGAAACAGCACCAGGCCGTCGGCGGCGAAGCGGTAGAGCATGATGGGGTTCGCTTTTTGAATGGATCAGGTCCCGAATTCTTCCTTCAGGAACTCGATAAACACCCGCAATTTCTTCGGCGTGTTCGTACGGTTGAAGTAATACAAATACAGCGCGCTGTGGGCAATCCAGTCGTCCAAAACCTCCACCAACTCACCGCGTTGCAGGTACTGCTCGACGCTGGAGCGCGCCACGTAGGCAAAGCCAAACCCGTCCAGCGCACCGCGCACCATCAATTCAACATCGTTGGTCGCCAGCCGGCCTTTTACCGTAACCCGCATCTGCTTGCCGGCTTTTTCAAAGTCCCAGCGGTGCAGCGAGCCGGTCTGCGCACTGCGGTAGTTGACGCACTCATGCTCGAGCAAGTCGTGGGGATGAGTGGGCAGTTTGCGCCCCTGCAAATACTGCGGCGTGGCGACGATGACGAATCGCAACTGCGTCGCCACCGGCACCACCACCATGTCTTCGGCCAGCACATGGTCGTAGCGGATGCCCGCGTCAAAACCCTGGGCGACGATGTCCACCAGGCTGTTGTCCACCGCCACTTCCAGATTGATGCCCGGGTATTTGCGCAGGAAGCGCTGGAGCAACGGTTGCAGGACCATTCGGCTGGCGGTGGAGGGAATGTTCAGGCGCAAGGTGCCGGCGGCGTCGACCGTCGCCGCTGCTACGCTGTGCAGGCTGGTTTGCAGTTCTTCCAGCAGCGGCGTGATCTTCTGGATCAACTGCTCGCCGGCCTCGGTCACGCTGACGCTGCGGGTGGTGCGGTTGAGCAGTTGCACACCCAACTGTTTCTCGAGGGCGCGCACGCGATGGCTGACGGTCGACACCGACAGGCTGCTGGCGTCGGCCGCCTGGGTGAAGCTTTTCGAGCGGGCGACCTGCAGGAACAGTCGCAACTGCTGAAAATCGGGCGTGTCCATTGTGTGGTATTTCCGAAAGGGCCTTGCAGATTATGCATCTTTTTAGCAAGAACAGCGGCGCGCATACTTTTCCTACACACACGAGGATTGGCCCTTTATGACGACTTCCACCGCAAAACCCGTCTGGTTCATCACTGGCTGCTCCACCGGTTTCGGCCGCCAGCTGGCGTTGCACACCCTGAGCCTCGGCTACCCGACCGTGGTCACCGCGCGTAATCCGCAGCAGGTGCAAGACATCGTTGCCGGTCACGAAGAAAACGCCCTGGTCCTGACGCTGGACGTTACCGACCAGGCCCAGGTCGAGGCGGCTGTCAAAGCGGCTGAAGAACGTTTCGGCCATATCGACGTACTGGTCAACAACGCCGGTGTCGGCTACTTCGGCTCCTTCGAAGAAAGCGACCTGGATGACGTGCGCAACATGTTCGAAATCAACGTGTGGGGCTTGAGCGCCATGACCCGCGCGGCCTTGCCCGGCATGCGCGCCCGGCGCTCGGGCAGCATCGTGAACATTTCCTCGGTGGGCGGTGTGGCGGCGTTCCCGTCGCTGAGTTTCTACAATGCGACCAAGTTTGCGGTGGAGGGCCTTTCCGAGGCGCTGTCCCAGGAAGTCGCGCCGTTGGGGATCAAGGTGTTGCTGGTCGAGCCGGGCCCGTTCCGCACCGACTGGGCCGGGCGTTCGGCCAACGAGGCGGCTCACGGGATTGCCGACTACAAGGAAACGGCGGTGGCACGGGCCAATATGGTTCGCAACTACAGCGGCAAGCAGCCGGGTGATCCGGTGCGCGCGGCGATTGCCATCGTCAAGGCGGTGGAGGCTGAGCAACCGCCATTGCGCCTGTTGCTGGGCAAGGCTGCGTTGACCTTTGCGCGGACCAAGGTGAAGGCGCTGAGTGCGGATTTTGATGCGTGGGCTGAGGTAACTGAGGGGGCGGATTTTCCCGAGTGAAGCACTGACTGGATTCGGCACAAGGCCGTAACGGTTGCTTGCAGGTAACGCTGGCCGTTATTGTGCTGAATCCTTTTAGTCCTTTTGCCCACGGATCTGTAGTGATGAATGCACCGCGTACCGCTGTCCCGATCAAGGCTGTCATTTTCGATATGGACGGGTTGTTGCTGGACACAGAAGGCATCTACACCGAAGTCACACAGATCATCGCCGAACGCTATGGCCGTACCTATGACTGGGGGATCAAGCAGCACATCATTGGTCGCGGCGCCCAGGACCTGGCGGATTACGTGGTCAAGGCGCTGGACCTGCCGATTACCCCCGCAGAATTCCTGGTGATCCGCGAGCCGCTGATGAGCGAGCGTTTCCCCAAGGCCTTGGGCATGCCGGGCGCTGAGGCGCTGGTGCGGCACTTGAAGGCGCATAACATTCCGATTGCTGTGGGCACCAGTTCGTCGCGCAATTCGTTTGGCCACAAGACCACGTTGCACCGTGAGTGGTTTGGGTTGTTCGACACCATCGTCACGGCGGATGACCCGGAAGTCGGGGCGGCCAAGCCGGCGCCGGATATCTTCCTGACGGCGGCGCGCCGCTTGGGTGTGGCACCGGAGGATTGCCTGGTGTTTGAGGATTCGCCGTTTGGCGTGACGGCGGCCAAGGCTGCGCACATGACCGCGATTGCGGTGCCGGATGAGGCGATGGCGGACAGCAAGTATCACCATGCTGACCAGATTATTCGCAAGTTGGCTGACTTTGATTTGGCGGCGTATGGCTTGCCGCCGATGCGTTGATCCCTCTGAAGCGACTGGATTAAAAATGTGGGAGCGGGCTTGCTCGCGAATACGGTGTGTCAGCCGATACATGTGCTGACTGATCCACCGTATTCGCGAGCAAGCCCGCTCCCACATTTAGTCCTGCGGTGCCTTGGCCAATGTCTTCTGCCGCAAAATATAAACCGTCACCAACACCGCACTGGTCAGCATGAACCCTCGCGCCCAGATCAGCGGCACCAGGTAGCAGGAAAACCCGATACTCACCCACATCAACCCAATGGCATACACCTTGCCCTTGAGCGGAATCCCGTTGCCATCCAGATAGTCACGAATCCACGGCCCCAGGCGCGGGTGTTCCACCAGCCAGCGGTAGAAGCGCGGGGAGCTACGGGCAAAGCAGGCGGCAGCCAGCAGAAGGAAGGGGGTAGTGGGCAGCACCGGCAGGAAGATGCCGATTACCCCGAGCGCCACGCTCAACCAGCCGATGGCCAGCAGAACGTAACGCAGGATCACGGAACGGTTGCCCATGGGCGCCACGGGCAACGGTCTTAGTGGTGGCGAGGCTTGAGGATCGCCGGCTTTTCGTCAGGTGCGTTGCACAGCAGGTACAGGGCGGTCAGCGCTTCCGGGATCTGAACGATCATGTCGTCCATCAGGTTGGCGTCGGCGGCGATGTCGGAGAACTCAGGTTGCTCGTCGAACAGGCCGGAACCGACCATGATCGGCAGCAGCATTTCGCTGACTTCTTCTTCAGCCGTTTCGAACCAGGCCTCTTCACGCAGGAACACGCCTTCCATGAAACCGATGCACCAGCCGCGCAGTTCGGAGTCGTCCGGATCTTCGCCCAGGTCCAGGTCGCAAGGCAGTTCGAACTCTTCATCGGAAGCCAGTTGGCGGCCAATGTGAGCCTTGAGGGCCAGCAGGGTCGATTCGATTTCTTCGCGCTGGGCGGCATCACTGTAGTGAGGCTCTTCGGAGAACAGGGCGTCGATCCATTCACGGTCGGGAACGACATCGGAGCAGATCGACAGCGCGGTCAGATAGCCGTGGGCGGCCACGTAGTCCAGCGCCTCGTCGTGCAGCTCATCGGCATCGAGGAAGGCTTGCAGGCGGGTTAGTTGCTCAGCGAAGGACATTGACGGACTACCTTGGGAATAAACGATGGGCAATTCTAGGCTTTCTTGAGCTGCCAGGCCAGCCGCAGCACAGATTTGAGAGGTATTTGAGCCCGGCGGCAATTCACCAACGGCACCCTTTGCCGGGTAACGCTCGGGTATACTGCCGCGTTTTGTGATGCCCCTGCAGGCCAAGCGCCAGTCGCGGGAAAAGTTCGCTTACGGATTATTTCCCGCTCAAGCGTGCTTTTTCGACCAGCCTGTACAGAGGGATTTCGGCGATATTTGGAGTTTTTCATGCTCGAGCAGGCTCAACGCGTCCTCAAGGACATCTTCGGCTACGACAGTTTTCGTGGCCGCCAGGGTGCGATCATTGAGCGCGTGGCCAACGGCGGCGATGCCCTGGTGCTGATGCCTACCGGCGGCGGCAAGTCGCTGTGCTTCCAGGTACCGGCACTCCTGCGGGAAGGGCTTGCGGTGGTGGTGTCGCCGTTGATCGCCCTGATGGACGACCAGGTGGCCACCCTTGAAGAGCTCGGCGTGGCGGCCGCTTCGCTGAACTCCACCCTCAGCGCCGAACAGCAGCGTGACCTCGCCGCCCGGATCAAGCGCGGCGAAGTGAAGATGCTTTACCTCGCCCCCGAGCGCCTGGTGCAGCCACGGATGCTGGCGTTCCTGCAGAGCCTGGAAATCGCCCTGTTCGCTATCGACGAAGCCCACTGTGTGTCCCAATGGGGCCACGATTTCCGTCGTGAATACCTGCAACTGGGCCAACTGGCGGAACTGTTCCCCAACGTCCCGCGCATCGCCCTGACCGCCACCGCCGACAAGCGGACCCGCGAAGAAATCGTCGAGCGCCTGCACCTGCAGAACGCCGAGCGCTTCCTCTCGAGCTTCGACCGGCCGAATATCTTTTACCGCATTGTGCCCAAGGAACAGCCGCGCAAGCAGTTGCTGGCGTTCCTCTCCGATCGGCGCAGCGACGCCGGCATTGTCTATTGCCTGTCGCGCAAGAAGGTCGATGAGGTCGCCGCATTCCTCAGTGAACAAGGCTACCCGGCACTGCCGTATCACGCGGGTTTGCCCAACGAACTGCGGGCCTACCACCAGAAGCGCTTCCTCAACGAGGAAGGCCTGATCATGGTCGCCACCATCGCGTTCGGCATGGGCATCGACAAATCCAACGTGCGCTTCGTGGCCCACATGGATTTGCCCAAATCCCTTGAGGCGTACTACCAGGAAACCGGGCGTGCCGGCCGTGACGGCCTGCCGGCGGATGCCTGGATGGTCTACGGCCTGCAAGACGTGGTGATGCTCAAGCAGATGCTGCAGAACTCCGAAGGCGACGAGCGCCACAAGCGCCTGGAACAGCACAAGCTCGACGCGATGCTGTCGCTGTGTGAAGAAACCCGCTGCCGTCGCCAGACCTTGCTCGCCTACTTCGACGAAGACATGCCCAAGCCCTGCGGCCACTGCGACAACTGCGTGGACGGCGTGCAGACCTGGGACGCCACCGAGCCGGCGCGCCAGGCGTTGTCGGCGATCTACCGCACCGGTCAGCGCTATGGCGTCGGCCACCTGGTGGACGTGTTGCTGGGCAAGGACAATGAAAAGATTCGCAGCTTCGGCCACGAAAAACTCTCGGTCTACGGTGTGGGCAAGGCCCGCGCCGAAGGCGAGTGGCGCTCGCTGTTCCGGCAGATGGTCGCCCGTGGCCTGGTGGACATCGACCTGGAAGGCTACGGCGGCCTGCGCCTGAACGACAGTTGCCGGCCGCTGCTCAAGGGCGAAGTCAGCCTGGAGCTGCGCCGCGACCTCAAGCCGCAAACCACCGCCAAGAGCAGCACCAGCCAGGCCAGCCAACTGGTGCGTTTCGAAGAGCGCGAACAGTGGGAAGCCCTGCGCGCGCTGCGTAAGAAGTTGGCGCAGGAACACAGCGTGCCGCCTTACGTCATCTTCCCGGACTCCACCTTGCTGGAAATGCTCCGCGACCATCCCACTACCCTCGGCGAGATGGCCAGGGTCAGCGGCGTCGGTGCGCGCAAGCTGGAGCGTTATGGCCAGGCCTTCCTCGAAGTGCTCGGCGGCCAGGTCGAGGCGCCGAAAGAGGTCGCCGACATCCGCCACGAGTTGATCAGCCTCGCCCGTGCCGGCATGACCCCGATCCAGATTGCCGGGCAGCTGCAGTGCTCGGAAAAGAACGTCTACACCTTGCTCGCCGAGTCCATTGGCAAGCAGCAGTTGTCGTTGGAGCAGGCCCTTGATCTGCCGGAAGATTTGCTCGGTGAAATCCAGGATGCATTCCTGGATGGAGAAGGCGAATTGCCACCCGTTTCCGAGATTGCGCCGCTGTTTACCGGCCGCGTTCCCGAGGGCGTTTTGTACTGCGTAAGGGCCGCTTTGCAGTCGGAATTCGAGATTTGATGTGCCAATTACGACAATGTAACGAATCAGTACATACCGGGTCTTGCCTACTGGCATGGGTCATGCTTAGCTGACTAATAATTAGCCACACTTTATTTTCAGTCTAATCCATGAGTTTTTTATGCCGTTAACCGATCAACACCGTTTTGGCATGCAGTTGGCGCATATGTCCCGAGGATGGCGTGCCGAGCTGGATCGCCGCTTGGCAGGTTTGGGACTGTCCCAGGCACGCTGGCTGGTGCTGCTGCACCTGGCCCGTTTTACCGAACCGCCTACCCAGCGTGAGCTGGCGCAGAGTGTCGGGGTAGAGGGGCCCACCTTGGCCCGTTTGCTCGACAGCCTGGAAAGCCAGGGCCTGGTGCAACGCCAGGCCGTGGTGGAAGACCGCCGCGCCAAGCGCATTGTGCTGTGCGACACCGCGAAGCCGCTGATCGAGCAGATCGAGACCATCGCCACGGCCTTGCGCCATGAGCTGTTTGTGGGTGTCGATGAAGAGGATCTGCGGGTGTGCATGCGGGTGCATGAACACATCCTCGGAAATCTCGAGAAGTCCTGATCCCAAGTACACAGAAGATCAAAAATGTGGGAGCGGGCTTGCTCGCGAAGGCGGAGTGTCAGTGAATACATGTGCTGACTGACACACCGCCTTCGCGAGCAAGCCCGCTCCCACATGTGTTTTGCGGCGTAGTTAGAAGGTTTGCCCCAGGTTCAGGTACACCGCCTGCTGACTGTCATCGTTAAACCCATAACTGAAATTCAACGGCCCCAGCGGCGTATCAAACCCCAGGAAAATACTGGCGGCGTTGATGTACCCGCTGTCGTATTCATTGTCGTTGTTCCAAGCCCGCCCTCGCTCCAGTGACGCGCCCAGGTACAACGGGAAATCCAGCGGCAAATAAGACCGCGGCGTCAGCCGGCGATAGTAGACCGCGCGCATCAGGCTGATGTTCTGCCCGGCAATCGCATCCTCCCGGAAGCCCGACAGCTGCCGCGCGCCCCCCAGCAGGAAGCTGGAAATCACCACGTCCGACTTATCCAGGGTGCGCCCATAGCGCCCGCCGAGGATCAGTGTGTCCGGCCCGCTGCTCATGGCTTTGTCCAGCTTGAACTCCCACTGGCGATAGCGCTGGTCCGAACCCAGCCCCGGTTCGAACTCCCGGAAGGCCAGGCCAATGTCTTCGCCGGTATGGGGGAAGTACACGTTGTCGAACGAGTCGAAGGAGTACTTCAGCTCATAGAAACCCTCGCTGAAGTTGATGCTCGGCGAATCCCGGTCACCAATGCGCACATCCGCCTTGCCCCAGGCCTCGCCGACGCCGAAACGAATCTCGCCGCTGTTGCCGATCTGCCGGCCCACGTTCAGGCCGAAGCCGTAGCGTTCCAGGCGGTATTCGGAGATCGGGTTATTGTCTTCAATCAGTTCGACGTTCTGCGCCTGGGCACTGATATAGGGCGCGACGAAGTAGCGTGAACCGGTGTCCATCGGCTGATAGAACTCGCTGTACAGCTCCTGCTTGTCCCCGATCTGCACCCGCGTCAGCCATTCGGCGCCGAGGCGGTTGATGCCGTTCATGCGGTAGCTGGCGCCGAGGTTGAAGGCGCTGTCGCCGCGCATGTCATCCGACAGGTTCAGGCCCAGGCGCAGGTAGTCGGTGCCGCTGCGTTTGCCCCGGGCGCTGATGACCAGGGTGTTGTCCTTGCCCTTTTTCACCACGCGGTATTGCACCTGTTCGAAGTAATCCAGGCCGTACAGAGTGCCCATGTCGGTTTGCAGGCGGGCCAGGTCCAGGGGCTCGCCGAGGTTCTGGCGGATGTAGTAGCGGATCACCTCGTCGCCCACCTTGGAGTCGTTCTCCACCTTGATCGCGGTGATCACCGGGTTGCGCTCGCCGGGCGTTCGCGCGGCCACCAGCGACGGGTCCACCGGTTCGGCCGGGCGCAGGTGCGCCAGGCGCACGTCGAGTGCGCGGGTGGCGCGGTAGCCCGCGTCGATCATGTCCTTGGCGCGCCCGAAATCCGTCACCCCGTAGGCGGCCAGGGGCGGCTGGATCAGCACGTCGCGGGGCGCCAAGGCCTTGAGTTGTTCTTCGGAATTGCGCCGGGTCATCAGGGTGATGGACTGGTTGAGCACGTCCACCACGGTGTTGAGTTGCTTGCGTGAGCGCAGCGGGGTGCCGATGTCGACGACGATGGCGATGTCGACCCCCATTTCCCGCGCCACATCCAGCGGGATGTTATCGGTCATGCCGCCGTCCACCAGCAGCCGGCCATCCAGTTCCACCGGGGCAAATACCGCCGGGATCGACATGCTGGCGCGGATCACCTGGGGCAGGTGGCCTTTGCGGAACACCACTTTTTCACCACTGGTGATGTCGGTGGCCACGGCGCGAAAGGGGATCGGCAGCTTGTCGAAATCCCGCACGTTACTGGTGTGGGCGAACATGCTTTCCAGCAGCAAGGCCAGGTTCTGACCCTGGATCACCCCCAGTGGCAGGCCGAGGCTGCCGTCGTCGCGGAAGCTGAGTTTCTGTTTGACCAGGAAATCCCGGTCATCCTGCTTGCGCCGGAATGGCACGTCTTCCCGCGGTGGCGCGTCAGACAGGGCGAGCTTCCAGTCGATGTTCAGCGCGAGTTTTTCCAGCTCGTCGATCTTGTAGCCCGAGGCGTACAGCCCGCCGATCACCGCACCCATGCTGGTGCCGGCAATCGCATCGATGTGGATGCCCTGTTCTTCCAGGGCCTTGAGCACACCAATGTGCGCCAGGCCACGGGCGGCACCGCCGGAGAGCACCAGGCCGATCTTCGGGCGCGGGTTTTCGACGGCTTGGACGAGGACAGGGAACAGGCACAGCAACAGGCAGGACAACAGGCGGCGCATCATCAATCTCAAGGCAGGACGATAAAGGCCGGTATTATAGCCACTCGATCCTTTCAACCCGCCAAGCAGGAGCCAGTCAATTCATGTCAGCGGCCAAGCCCGAGATTGTCATCACCTATTGCACCCAGTGTCAGTGGCTGCTGCGCGCCGCCTGGCTGGCCCAGGAACTGCTGAGCACGTTCGCCGATGACCTCGGCAAAGTGGCCCTGGAGCCGGCCACCGGCGGTGCGTTTCGGATTACCTGCGACGGTGTGCAGATCTGGGAACGCAAGGCCGACGGGGGCTTCCCGGAAGCCAAGGTGCTCAAGCAAAGAGTGCGCGACCAGATCGACCCACAACGGGACCTGGGGCATAACGACCGTACTCAGTGAACCTCGGCCGTGGTGGCCGGCTGCTTGGCCGGTTTGGCGCCGCCCATCAGCCCGGACACCACGATGGCCACGATGATCAGCGCGCCGCCCATCAGCATGCGCAGGGTCGGCGTTTCAGCAAACAGCAGCCAGGCCGCGGTGATGCCGTACACCGGCTCCATGGCAAACACCACCGCCGCCGTGCGCGCCTTGAGCACCGCGAGGCTGGCGACAAACAGGCTATGGGCCAGGCCGGTGCAGAACACCCCGAGCAGGCCGATCCACAGCCAGTCCAGTGGTCGCACTTCGGCCAGCCCGGGCGCGGCGACGGGCAACAGGCACAGCGCTACCACCACGTTCTGGCACAAGGCGGCCTGCACCGGCGGGATGCGCCCACTGGCGCGGTTGTTCAACGACAGCAGCGAGAACAACAACCCGGAGCCGACCGCCCACAGCAAGCCGCTGGTGGCCTGGCTGGCGAGATTGAAATCCGGCGTGACCAGCACCAGGCCGATGCTCACCAGCACCACCAGCAGGATCTCGTTGGCGCGAATCCGCTCGCGGAAAATCAGGCCTTCGAGAATCACCGTAAACGCCGGGAAGGTGGCGAAGCCCAGGGTGGCGATGGCCACACCGGCGACCTTTACCGCAATAAAGAAACTCACCCAATGCCCGGCCAGCAGCAGGCCGCTGACCAGCAGGCGGCGCCAGTCGCGGGCTTGCAGCTTCTGCCAGGGCGTGTTGCTGGCAAAGCGCGCAAAGATCGCCAGGGCAATGACCGCGAACGCGGCGCGGCCGAACACGATAATCGCCGGCGAAGCGGCCGCCAGTTTGCCGAACACACCAGTGAGGCCAAACATCAATGCGCCGATATGCAGGGCGCCGAGGGCTGTGCGGGGAGTCATTGCGATCCTTAAACGACGGGTTTACAGGATCGCAGTCTAGAGGGTTGCAGGCATTCGCGTCTGTCGTTGGGCTCGCGGCTTTTGTCGCAGGACTCTTGCTTGGTGAAGATCCCTGTGGGAGCTGGCTTGCCTGCGATGCAGACAACTCGGTCGTTCAGATAGCGCGCGGTGATGCTATCGCAGGCAAGCCAGCTCCCACACCGGGCGGTGCTCGTCTGAAGGCTCGGGGCGAGAGGCCAAACTCGCGCAACATCGCCGCAGCAAATGCACTTTGCGAACCATAGCCCACCCGCGCGGCAATCTCGCCGATCGGCAGCTGGCTGTCGCGCAGCAGGCCGCGGGCCATCTGCAAGCGCCGGGTGCGTATGTAGTCCATCGGCGTCTGCCCGCTTTCCGCGATAAACCGTGCATGCAGGCGGGCGACGGACAGGTCGGCGAGCTTCGCCAGGTCCGCCACTTGCAGTGGGTGCGCGGCGTGCCGCTGGATATGCGCATCGAACGCGGCATAGGGCAGGCGCTTGCCCTCCGGCGGCTGCGCAAGGTTGAGGCTGGCCAGCAGCAATATGGCGCCTTGCTGGGCGATCAGCGGGTCGTCCACCGGGCTGCTTGCCAACCACTGCACCAGTTGGCTTTGGCGATTGTCGAGGGTCAGGTGTGCGCACCGGTCGAGCAAGCGGCGGCTGGCGTCGGCATGCTCGCCCAGGGACTGCGCCAGCCAGTGCTCATCGGGCACGTCCAGCACCAGGCAGCGGCTGCCATCGCGACTGCGGCACGCGTGATGGGCGGAGTAGGGCAGCACCATCACACTGCTGTGCTGCACCTGGCCGCCCCGGCCATCCACCTCGAAGTCCAGGTGCCCGGACAGGCCAAACACCAGCTGTGCATGGTCGTGGCTATGGGCGATAGGCGCATCGGGGTAGTGGCGTAGCGTGAGGTTGGGTCTCATCGCAGTCTCCTGGGCAGGCCTGCAGTTTACATCGCTTCGCCGCCTGTGGGCGCTGTCATCAGACTGACGCAACACTGTCATGGGCTATTAATCCCATGGGCGCAAGCTCGCGAAAACACCGTGAGGCATGCCCATGACCAGCGCCGAACTCGCCAAACCCAGCCGCAAGCAACGCGTGCGTACCCTGTGGATTTCCGACGTGCATTTGGGCACTCGGGATTGCCAGGCCGAACACCTCTCGCATTTCCTCAAGGGCTACCACGCCGACAAGGTCTACCTGGTGGGCGACATCATCGACGGCTGGAAGCTGCGCAGCGGCATGTATTGGCCCCAGGCCCATACCAACGTGATCCGCCGCCTGCTGACCATGAGCAAGCGCGGCACCGAGGTGATCTACGTCACCGGCAACCACGATGAATTCCTGCGGCGTTATTCGAAGCTGATCCTTGGCAATATCCAGTTGGTGGACGAAGCGGTGCACGTGACTGCCGATGGCCGGCATTTGCTGGTGATCCATGGCGACCAGTTCGACGTGATTACCCGGTATCACCGCTGGCTGGCGTTCCTCGGCGATTCGGCCTACGAATTCACCCTCACGCTCAACCGCTGGTTGAACCACTGGCGGGCGCGCTATGGCTACGGCTATTGGTCGTTGTCGGCGTACCTCAAGCACAAGGTCAAGACGGCGGTGAGCTTTATCAGTGATTTTGAAGAAGCGATCGCCCACGAAGTGACCAAGCGCGAGCTGCATGGCGTGGTGTGCGGGCACATTCACCATGCGGAGATTCGCAAGGTGGGCGAGGTGGACTACCTCAATTGCGGGGATTGGGTGGAGTCGTGCACGGCGCTGATCGAGCACTGGGACGGGCATATCGAGCTGTATCGGTTGGCGGATGCCCAGGCGAAAGAGGCGCAACTAAAGGCCGAAATGGTCGCGGGCTAAGCCTCAAACCCACAGACTCACAGACTCACTCAGTCTAAATGTGGGAGCGGGCTTGCTCGCGAATGCGGAGTGTCAGTCACCAGATAATTCGACTGACCCACCGCCTTCGCGAGCAAGCCCGCTCCCACATTTGGAGCCGGTTTCTTCAGTCAGGTGTGGGAAACATCCGCGATGGCTTCTGCCAACAGCGTCAACCGCGTCGCATCAATCCCCGCCACGTTCGCGCGCCCGGAATTGACCATATACACGCTGTGCTTGTCCCGCAGTTGCTTCACCTGTTCCGCACTCAAACCGGTATAGGAAAACATCCCGCGTTGCGCCGCAATATGCGCAAACCGCTCCGACAACCCATGGGGCGCCAACGCCTCCACCAGCCCGGAACGCAGCTGCGCAATCCGCGCCCGCATCGCTTCCACTTCCTCGGCCCACTGCTTTTTCAGCCCGGCGTCACCGAGAATCGTCGCCACCACAGCAGCACCATGGTCCGGCGGCGTCGACCACAAGTTACGCGCAATAAACGCCAGCTGGCTGCGCACATCCGTCAGTTTCTCGGCGTCCGCCGCGCACACAATCAACGCGCCGACACGGTCGCTGTACAGGCCGAAGTTCTTCGAGCAGGAACTGGTGATCAGCACTTCAGGCAGCTCAGCCGCGAACAGCCGCACCGCCCATGCATCCTGTTCCAGGCCATCGCCAAACCCCTGATACGCAAAGTCGATCAGCGGCAGCAACTGACGTTCCCGGACGATCTTCAGCACCTGGCGCCAGTCATCGTGGGACAGGTCGAAACCGGTCGGGTTGTGGCAGCAGGCGTGCAGCAGCACCACATCGCCTTTTGGCACGGTGGACAGGGTGGTCAGCATTGCCGCTACGTCCAGGCGATTGTCGCTGCCCACGTACGGGTAATGGCTGACCTTGAGCCCGGCCTTGGCGAAGATGGTTTCGTGGATCGGCCAGGTCGGGTTGCTCAGCCACACGCCGCGGCTAGGCAGGCTGTGGGCGATAAAGTCGGCGCTCAGGCGCAGCGCGCCGGTGCCGCCTGGCGTCTGGGTGGCGCCGGCGCGGCGCTCGCCCAGCAGTGGCGAACCGGCGCCCAGCACCAGCTCGCTGATCAGCGTGCCGAACGCGGCATTGCCGTGGCCGCCGATGTAGGTCTTGGTGGTTTGTTGTTCCACCAGGCGCTGTTCGGCCAGTTTCACCGAATGCGGGATCGGCGTCAGGCCCTGGTCGTCCTTGTACACGCCCACGCCGAGGTCGAACTTGTTCGGGTTCGGGTCCTGGGCATACAGCTCCATCAGCCCGAGGATCGGGTCTCCGGGCACCCGGCCAATTGCGTCGAAATGCATTACTTGCGGCCCTCGGCATCCTTGGCCACTTCGTCGGTGCGCGCGGCCATGATGAAGTCGTTGCGGTGCAGGCCCTTGATGGAGTGGCTCCACCAGGTCACGGTGACTTTGCCCCATTCGGTGAGCAGGCCCGGGTGATGGCCTTCAGCTTCGGAGATCGCGCCCACGGCGTTGGTGAAGGCCAGGGCGAATTTGAAATTCTTGAACAGGAAGACCTTTTCCAGCTGCATCACGCCATCGCGTACTTCGATGTTCCAGTCGGGGATCTGCTTGATCAGCACCGGCAACTCTTCGTCGCTGACTTGCGGGGCGTCGGCGCGGCAGGCTTCGCAGTGGGCTTGGTTCAACGTGGTCATGTGGGTATTCCTGAAATCGAGTATTTGGAAACGGTCGTCAGTAGCGTCACCCTAAAGCAACGCGGGGCCAGGGAACAGACTCACCTGGCCCTAAAAGCCGCAGTTCAAGCCGCTTTTGGCTTGGGCGGGAACTTCGGTGCGTGCAGCCCCAGCTGCATCCCGCGTTCGACCATGCCCATGATGTCTTCCTGCGCCACTTCGAACAGGCGCTTGAGGTTGGGCAGGGCGAAGTACACGGGTTGCAGGATGTCGATGCGATACGGCGTGCGCATGGCTTCGAGCGGGTCGAAGGCTTGATGCTCGGGCACGTCCGAGAGGCAGTACACGGTCTCCTTGGGCGAAGACAGGATGCCGCCACCGTAGATGCGCCGGCCTTCGGGCGTGTCCACCAGGCCGAACTCGATGGTCATCCAGTACAGGCGCGCCAGGTACACGCGCTGTTCCTTGGTGGCGGCCAGGCCGAGCTTGCCGTAGGTGTGGGTGAATTCCGCGAACCAGGGGTTGGTCAGCAGTGGGCAATGGCCGAAGATCTCGTGAAAAATGTCCGGTTCCTGCAGGTAATCCAGCTCTTCACGGGTACGAATAAACGTCGCCACCGGAAACTGCTTGTTGGCGAGCAATTCGAAAAAAGTCTGGAAGGGGATCAGCGCCGGCACCCGGGCGACTTGCCAGCCCGTGGTCTCGGCCAGCACTTTGTTGACTTCCGCCAGCTGTGGAATGCGGTCGTGGGGCAGGCCGAGCTTGTCGATGCCGTCCAGGTATTCCTGGCAGGCGCGGCCCTCGATCACCTTCAGTTGGCGCGTGATCAGGGTGTTCCACACCGCGTGTTCTTCGGGCGGGTAGTCGATAAAACCGTTCGCGTCGGGCTCGCGGGCCACGTACTGCGTCTGCTTCATACTGCTCTCCTGCTAGGCATTCGTTCTTGTTATGTCCTGGGATGAGCCTATTGATACGCCGCCTGGGCCAGGAAGCCATCCTCCTGCGCCATGCTTTTGTAGGAAAAGTTACTGAGATTCGTAAAGTTTTCGTTACGGCTGAGGCAATTCGTTCTCCCTGTGGCGTATTTTGGGTGTGAATCGCCTCGCAGCTGTCACATAATCTTGACGATTATCTGCGGCCGGCGGCAAAAAGACGCAGCGACTCCACCTCTTCGGGCCTTCTCATGCGTATCAAAGTGCATTGCCAGAACCGCATCGGCATCCTGCGGGACATCCTCAACCTGCTGGTGGAGTACGGCGTGAACGTTGCCAAGGGCGAGGTCGGTGGCGAGCACGGCAACGCCATTTACCTCTATTGCCCGAACCTGGTGAACCTGCAGTTCCAGGCATTGCGCCCGCAGTTCGAGGCGATTGCCGGGGTATTTGGCGTCAAGCGGGTAGGGCTGATGCCCAGCGAGCGTCGGCATATGGAGCTCAACGCGCTGCTGGGGGCGCTGGAGTTTCCGGTGCTGTCCATCGACATGGGCGGCTCCATCGTCGCGGCCAACCGCGCGGCGGCGCAGTTGCTCGGAGTACGGGTGGATGAGGTGCCGGGCATTCCGTTGTCGCGCTACGCCGAAGATTTCGATTTGCCGGAACTGGTACGGGCCAGCAAATCGCGAATCAACGGCCTGCGGGTCAAGGTCAAGGGCGATGTATTCCTGGCCGATATTGCGCCGCTGCAATCCTCCGAGCATGACGACAGCGAAGCCATGGCCGGCGCCGTACTGACCCTGCACCGCGCCGACCGGGTGGGTGAGCGTATCTACAATGTGCGCAAGCAGGAACTGCGCGGCTTCGACAGCATTTTCCAAAGCTCCAGGGTCATGGCCGCCGTGGTGCGTGAGGCTCGGCGCATGGCGCCGTTGGATGCGCCTCTATTAATAGAAGGCGAAACCGGCACCGGCAAAGAGTTGCTGGCCCGCGCCTGCCACCTGGCCAGCCCGCGCGGCCAGTCGCCGTTGATGGCGCTCAACTGCGCCGGTTTGCCCGAGTCCATGGCCGAGACCGAGTTGTTCGGGTATGGTCCCGGCGCCTTTGAAGGGGCGAGGGCGGAGGGCAAGTTGGGACTGCTGGAGCTGACGGCGGGCGGTACGTTGTTTCTCGACGGCGTCGGCGAAATGAGCGCGCGATTGCAGGTGAAGTTGCTGCGCTTTCTGCAGGACGGCTGCTTTCGCCGTGTAGGCAGTGATGAAGAGGTGTACCTGGATGTGCGGGTGATCTGCGCGACCCAGGTGGACCTTTCCGAACTGTGCGCCCGGGGCGAATTCCGCCAGGACCTTTACCATCGTCTCAATGTGCTCTCGCTGCATATCCCGCCGCTACGCGAGTGCCTCGACGGTTTGCCGCCGCTGGTGGAGCACTTCCTGGATCAGGCCAGCCGGCAGATCGGCTGCCCGCTGCCCAAGCTCGCACCGGCGGCGATGGAACGCCTCAGCCATTACCACTGGCCGGGAAATGTGCGGCAGTTGGAGAACGTGCTGTTCCAGGCGGTTTCGCTGTGTGAGGGCGGCACCGTCAAGGCCGAGCACATTCGCCTGCCGGACTATGGCGTGCGCCAGCCGCTGGGGGATTTTTCCCTGGAAGGCGGGTTGGAGGAGATCGTCGGGCGCTTTGAAAAGGCGGTGCTGGCGCAGTTGTATGCCGAACATCCCAGCAGCCGGCTGTTGGGCAAGCGGCTGGGCGTGTCCCACACCACTATTGCCAACAAGTTGCGCGACTACGAAGTCGTCAAAGCCGAACGCGGTTAAACCTGTGGGAGCGGGCTTGCTCGCGAATGCGGTGGGTCAGTCGAATTATCCGGTGACTGACACTCCGCATTCGCGAGCAAGCCCGCTCCCACATGGGTTCTTTGTCGGTCTTGATACCTGTACTTGCCGTTAGCGGCATAAGTCCGCCGTTTTTTCGACTCTCTTCCTACTGCCCTCAGCTGCCACCTGCCGGCAAACCCCCGCCCCGCCTGGACTTTCCCTCATTTCAAAAAGTTGGTTCGCAAATTGCTTAAGCCTCATCAGTACAGCGGTGGGCGGCAAGCGTCCGTCAGAAAGAGGAAAGAGCGTGGATAAGTACCTTTACGTGGCAATGACCGGCGCCAGCCAGAATGCACTGGCGCAGAAGGCCCACGCCAACAACTTGGCGAACGTTTCCACCAATGGTTTCCAGCGTGACCTGGAACAGGCGCGCTCGATGCCGGTGTTCGGTGACAGCTTTCCGGCGCGGGCCTTTGCCTTGACCGAGCGCCCAGGCACGGACTTTTCCCCTGGCGCGATGATTGAAACCGGCCGTGACCTCGATGTGGCCGTCAGCGGTGACGGCTGGATGGCCGTGCAAAACCCGGATGGCGGCGAATCCTACGTGCGCAGCGCCAGCATGAACGTCGATGCGCTGGGCGTGCTGCGGGCCGGCAACGGCATGCCGATCATGGGCAACGGCGGCCCGATTGCCGTGCCGCCCCAGCAGCAGATCGAAGTCGGCCAGGACGGCACCATCAGCATCCGCGCCATGGGCGAAGGCCCGCGGGTGATGGCTGAAGTGGACCGGATCAAGCTGGTGCAGCCCGACCTCAAGAACATGACCAAGGGCCTCGACGGCACCATCCACACCAAGGATGGCCAGCCGGCCCAGGCCGATGCCAACGTCAAGCTGACGTCGGGCTTCCTGCAGGCGAGCAACGTGAACGCCGTCGAAGAAATGACGGCAGTCCTGGCCCTGTCCAAGCAGTTCGAATTGCACATCAAGATGATGAACAGCGCCAAAGAAGACGACCAGGCCATGACCCGCGTCCTGGCGATGAGCTGATAGCAGCCACACACTAATTTTTGTAGCGCGGCGCCATAAAACAGGCGCACGAAGGAGAAGAACATGCTTCCGGCTCTATACGTTGCCAAGACAGGCCTGTCCGCCCAGGACACCAACCTGACCACCATTTCCAACAACCTGGCCAACGTGTCGACCACGGGTTTCAAACGTGACCGCGCCGAGTTCCAGGACTTGCTCTATCAGATCAAGAAGCAGCCTGGCGCCCAGTCGACCCAGGACAGCGAATTGCCGTCGGGCCTGCAACTGGGTACCGGTGTGGCAATCGTTGGCACCCAGAAGAACTTCAGCGCCGGTAACCTGCAGCAGACCGGCCAGCCACTCGACCTGGCAGTCAACGGCAAGGGTTTCTTCCAGATCCTGCAGCCGGACGGCACCACCACCTACACCCGTGACGGTACGTTCCACCTGGACTCCAACGGCCAGGTCGTGACCGCCAATGGCTTCGCGCTGGAGCCGGCGATTGTCGTGCCGAACAACGCCCAGACCTTCACCGTCGGCAACGACGGCACCGTGTCGATCACCGTGGCCGGCAACCCGGCGTCCCAGGTGATCGGCAACCTGCAAACCGCCGACTTCATCAACCCGGCCGGCCTGCAGGCGATCGGTAACAACCTGTTCCTGGAAACCGCGTCCAGCGGCGCGCCGCAAATCGGCACCCCGGGCCTCAACGGTTTTGGTACCACCCTGCAAAGCACCCTGGAAACGTCCAACGTCAGCACCGTTGAAGAGATGGTCAACATGATCACCACTCAGCGCGCCTACGAGATGAACTCCAAGGTGATTTCCACCGCCGACCAGATGCTTTCGTTCGTAACGCAGAATCTGTAATCAAGTCTATGGGGCGCCCTTGAAGGCGCCTGCAACACCGTGAGGTATGGGTCATGAATCGCTATGTTTCTGTTCTGGCATTGAGTGGGATTGCTGTGCTCGCGGGCTGTGTCGCCCCGACGCCTAAGCCCAATGACCCGTACTATGCGCCGGTGTTGCCGCGCACGCCGTTGCCGGCGGCCGCCAACAATGGCTCGATCTACCAGGCCGGGTTCGAACAGAACCTGTACAGCGACCGCAAGGCCTTCCGGGTCGGTGACATCATCACCATCACGCTGAACGAGAAGACCCAGGCGAGCAAGAACGCCAACTCGCAGATCGGCAAGACCAGCAAGACCAGCATCGGCCTGACTTCATTGTTTGGCGGTGTACCGAACACCAACAACCCGCTGGGCAGCGGTGACCTGAGCCTGGACGCCGGCTACAGCGGCGACCGCGCCACCAACGGCAAGAGTGCGGCAGGGCAGGGCAACAGCCTGACCGGCTCGATCACCGTGACCGTGGCCGACGTGCTGCCCAACGGCATCATTGCCGTACGCGGCGAGAAGTGGATGACCCTCAACACCGGTGACGAACTGGTGCGCATTGCGGGCATGGTTCGCGCCGACGATATCTCCACCGACAACACCGTGCCGTCGACACGGATTGCCGATGCACGCATCACCTACTCGGGTACGGGTTCGTTTGCTGACGCCAGTCAGCCGGGCTGGTTTGACCGTTTCTTCCTTAGCCCGCTGTTCCCTTTCTAGGTGATCACTTTGAACTTCAAACAGCTGATGGCTGCGATGTTGCTGCTGGCCCTGAGCGCAGGCGCCCAGGCCGAGCGCTTGAAAGACATCGCGAGCATTTCCGGCGTGCGGTCCAACCAGCTGATCGGCTACGGCCTGGTGGTGGGGCTTAACGGCACGGGTGACCAGACCACCCAGACCCCGTTCACCCTGCAGACCTTCAACAACATGCTCTCGCAGTTCGGCATCAAGGTACCGCCGGGCTCGGGCAACGTGCAGTTGAAGAACGTCGCGGCGGTGTCCATCAGCGCTGACTTGCCGCCGTTCGCCAAGCCGGGGCAGGTGGTCGATATCACCGTCTCGTCCATGGGTAACTCGAAAAGCCTGCGCGGCGGCACCTTGCTGATGACCCCGCTCAAAGGTATCGACGGCAACGTCTACGCCATTGCCCAGGGCAACCTGGTGGTGGGTGGCTTTGATGCCGAAGGTCGCGACGGTTCGAAGATCACCGTCAACGTGCCGTCGGCCGGGCGGATTCCCGGTGGTGCCTCGGTGGAGCGCACCGTGCCCAGCGGCTTCAACCAGGGCAACAGCCTGACCCTGAACCTCAACCGCTCTGACTTCACCACCGCCAAGCGCGTGGTCGACAAGATCAATGAGCTGCTCGGCCCGGGCGTGGCCCAGGCCATCGATGGCGGCTCGGTTCGTGTGACGGCACCGCTGGACCCAAGCCAGCGTGTGGACTACCTGTCTCTGCTGGAAAACCTTGAGGTTGACCCGGGCCAGGCGGTGGCGAAAGTCATCATCAACTCGCGGACCGGCACCATCGTGATCGGCCAGAACGTCAAGGTTTCGCCAGCGGCCGTGACCCACGGCAGCCTGACCGTGACCATCACCGAAGACCCGATCGTCAGCCAGCCTGGCCCGTTGTCCAACGGCCAGACTGCCGTGGTCCCCCGTTCGCGGGTGAATGCCCAGCAAGAAGCCAAGCCGATGTTCAAGTTCGGCCCCGGCACCACCCTGGACGAGATTGTCCGTGCGGTGAACCAGGTGGGCGCAGCGCCCGGCGACTTGATGGCGATCCTCGAAGCATTGAAACAGGCCGGCGCCTTGCAAGCCGACCTGATCGTGATCTGACGCCATGGCCATGGACATGCGCAAGAGCGGCCTGACCAGTACGGCGGATTCGGGTTCCTATTCCGACCTCAACCGGCTTAACCAGTTGAAGGTCGGCGACAAGAACAGCGACGGCAACATGCGCAAGGTCGCGCAGGAATTCGAGTCGCTGTTTCTCGGCGAGATGCTCAAGTCCATGCGTTCGGCTACCGAAGCCCTGGGCAAGGACAACCCGCTGAATACCCCGGCGGCCAAGCAGTACCAGGAAATGTACGACCAGCAGTTGGCGGTTTCCCTGTCTCGCGAGGGCGGTGGTATCGGCCTGGCGGACGTGTTGCTGCGCCAGATGCAGAAGAACAAACCGGTGGACGCCCAGGCGGCCACCCTGCAAGGCCCGGCTGCGCCCGCGAAGAAGGTGGATGTGCCGACTGAAATTGCCGCCGGTACCAAGGCCGATGGCCCGCTGGGCCGCAGCAATGGTCAGCGGCCATTGTGGGCATACCGCGTGGCGGTGCCTGAAGGCACCAACTCCCACGCCAACGACATGGCGCTGATGAACCAGCGACGCATCTCGTTGCCGAGCAAGCTGACGGATCGCCTGCTGGCCGGCATCGTGCCGGGTGCCGAGGCTACCACTGCCGCCAAGGCCGCGCCGCTGCGCAACAGCGCTGCCGATGATGGCGTGGTCAACAGCACCGCCCGCAGCCTTGCCGCCATACCGCCTCGCGGGCAGATGCAGGTTTACGGCCGCGCCGTCGCCCAGCCACCGCTGGCACCGGCGAAGAAAGCCTTCAGCTCGCAGGATGAATTTGTCGCCACCATGTTGCCGATGGCCAAGCAGGCCGCCGCGCGGATTGGCGTCGACCCACGCTACCTGGTGGCCCAGGCCGCCCTGGAAACCGGTTGGGGTAAATCGGTGATGCGTGCCGAGGATGGCACCAGCAGCCACAACCTGTTCGGCATCAAGGCCGGCCAGAGTTGGCAGGGCGAACAGGCCCGGGCGATCACCAGCGAGTTTCGCGATGGCGCGATGGTCAAGGAGACGGCGCAGTTCCGTTCCTACAATTCCTACCAGGACAGCTTCCATGACCTGGTCACGTTGCTGCAAAGCAATGATCGCTATAAAGAAGTTGTGAAATCAGCCGACAACCCGGAACAGTTTGTGCGCGAGTTGCAAAAAGCCGGTTATGCAACCGACCCGGATTACGCCAGCAAGATTTCGCAGATCGCAAAAACGATGAACAGCTACCAGAACTACGCTGCCGCGGGCGCTTCCACTCATTTATAAGGTCTGAATCATGAGTTTGCTCAATATCGGGATGTCGGGGCTCAATGCCGCCCAGGGATCGTTGTCGGTCTTAAGTAACAACATCGCCAACGTCAACACCCCGGGATACTCGCGTCAACAGAGCGCTCAGACCGCGAATGCGTCGAACGCCTACGGCGGCGTATTTATCGGCACCGGTACGACCCTGGCGGACGTGCGTCGGGTGTACAACCAGTTTCTCACCACGGCTTACCAGAACAGCACGGCACTCGACAGCGATGCCAACGCCTACCTGGACCAGGCCAGTGCCATCGACAAGACCTTGTCGGATTCCAACACCGGCATGTCTTCGGTGCTCAGTGCCTTTTTCGCGGCGGCGCAGACGGCTTCTGCCACCCCGGGCGACGTGTCCGCGCGCCAATTGCTGCTGACCAGCGCCCAGACCCTGAGCAACCGCTTCAACTCCATTTCCGGCCAGTTGAACCAGCAGAAACAAACGATCAACAGTCAGTTGAGCACCATGACGGACCAGGTCAACAAGCTGACGTCCTCGATCGCCTCGCTCAACAAGCAGATTGCCCAGGCCCAGGGGACTTCCAGCAGTGCGCCGGCCAACCTGCTGGACTCGCGTGACGAAGCGGTGCGCTCGCTCAACGAGCTGATCGGCGTTACGGCCACGGAAAAAAACGGACAGTTCAGTATTACGACCGGTACGGGGCAGTCGCTGGTGGAAGGCGGGATATCCAATAATATCTCTGCGGTACCGAGTAGCACCGACAATAGCCAGTACACCATCCAGCTCTCGATGGGCGACTCGTCCATTGACCTTGGTAATGTAGTCACCGGCGGCAGTATCGGTGGCTTGCTGCGCTATCGCAGTGACGTGCTGATGCCGGCCATCAATGATCTGGGGCGCATCGCGATTGCCACGGCAGACACGATCAACAATCAGTTGGGCCAGGGCCTGGACCTCAACGGCGAATTCGGTTCGTCGCTGTTCACCGATATCAACAGCGCGGCGGCGATTTCCCAGCGCAGCCAAGGGGCCGCCGGCAACAGCGCGGGGTCTGGCAACCTGAATGTCACGATCAAGGACAGCAGCCAGCTGACGACCTACGACTACAAAGTCACGTTTACCAGTGGTAACCAGTACAACGTCGTCCGCTCCGACGGCAAGGCCATGGGTTCGTTCGACACCACCACCACGCCGCCGCCGGTGATTGATGGCTTTACCCTGGCACTGGACGGCAAAGGGCCCATGGCTGCCGGTGACAGCTTCAAGGTCAGCCCCACGGCCAACGGGGCCACGGGCATCGGTGTCGACCTGAAGGACGTCAACAAGCTCGCCTTCGCGGGCCCCTTGGCGGGGAACGCGAGCAAGACCAACACCGGCACCGGTACGTTCACACCGCCTCAGCTGACTGTGCCGCTGGATATTCATGGCGGCGCTGATACCGCCCAGTTGCGCGCCGGCATCGAAAACTCCATGCCGGTAAAAATGCTCTTTGGCAAGCCGGCCGCCGACGGCACCCAGTCGTATACGGTGAGCGACGCGCAAGGCAATCCGATCGGCAGTGGCACCATCATCCCGGGCCAGGGCAACAAGATCAGCATCAACGTACCGATGCGCGATGCCTCGGGTGCGTTGATCCCGGGCAAAAGCTTCAACTTCGACACCACGGTCGGCGGCTCGCCTGCCAATGGTGACAGCACGACTTTCTCGTTCAACGCTTCGGGCACCTCCGACAACCGCAATGCCCAGCAATTGCTGGACTTGCAGACCAAGGCCACCGTGGGCGCCAGCGACGGCAGCCCGGGTGTGAGCCTGGTCAGCGCCAACGCCCGACTCGTGTCGCAGGTGGGCTCAAAAGCCAGCCAGGCCGCTACCGACTCCACCGCGACGGGTGCGCTGTTGGCAGCGAACAAGGCGGCCAGCAACTCGGTGTCCCAGGTCAACCTGGATGAAGAGGCGGGTGACATGATCAAGTTCCAGCAGTACTACACCGCGTCGTCGCAGATCATCAAGGCTGCGCAAGAAACTTTCAGCACACTGATTAATGCCCTTTAAAGGAGTCTGGGACGATGCGTATTTCTACACAGCAGTATTTCGACACCAGCGCCAGCAAGTACCAGACGAACTATTCCGGTGTGGTGAAAGCCCAGGACCAGGCGAGCAGCGGTATCCGGGTGCAGACCGCCTCCGATGACCCCGTCGCCGCCGCGCGCTTGCTGCAATTGCAGCAACAGAAAGACATGCTTGGCCAGTTCAACGGCAACATCAACACCCTGCAGAACTCGCTGACCAACGAAGAATCGGTGTTAAAGAGCATCAACACCGCCTTGCAGCGCGGTAATGAACTGGCGCTGCGTGCGGCCAACCAGTCCTTGAGCGATGACGATCGTAAATCCATCGCCAGCGAAGTGGGCGCGCTTGAGGACCAGGTGCTGGGCTTGCTCAACTCCAAGGATGCCAACGGCAACTACATGTTTTCCGGGTCGAAAACCGACACGCCGCCTTACATCCGCAATAACGACGGCACCTACACGTATCAGGGTGACGAGACGCCGCTGAGCTTGCAGATCTCGGACAATCTGTCGATGGCGGGGGGCGACACCGGTAAGTCGATGATGGAAAGTTCGACCAACACCGGTCGCACCCAGGCTACGTTGTTGCCGCCTGCGGTCAATGACGGCAAGGTCGCGGTATCGGCGGGCACGGTGACCTCCGGTGTCACCTACACCAAGAGTTTTACCGACGGCCAGCCCTACAAGCTGACCTTCAGCAGCAGCACGCAGTATTCCGTGACCGACAAGGACGGTAACGACGTTACCTCGGAGATTCCCGGCAACGGCACTTTCGACGCGACCAAAGAGGGCGCATCCAGCGTCAACCTGCGCGGCGTCAAGTTCGATATCAGCCTGACGCTCGGCGCGGACGTTGCGCCCGGCGCTGACTCCGACGCACTGGTGGCGGGCAAGGCGTTCACCCTGCAATCCAAGCCGGACACCTTCAGTGCTTCGCGTTCGCCAGGCAACGCGTCGACTGCACAAGTGACCGGTGGCCAGGTGACGGATCAGGCGGCCTACGCCAGCACCTTCCCTGATACCGGTGCGGTGATCAAATTCACCAGCGGCACCACGTATGAGGTGTATGCGCAGCCCTACAGTCCGAACAGCAAGACCATCGCGACCGGCACCATGGCTGCCGGTGCCACCTCGATCAACGCGGCCGGCGTGACGTTCGACATCAGTGGTGCGCCAGGGGCGGGCGACCAGTTTGCGGTCAGCGCCGTCAGCAACAAGAACGAAAACGCCCTGGACACATTGAGCCAATTGCGCAAAGCCCTGGAAACGCCGGCTGACGGCAACCTGGTCGCGCAGAACAACCTCAAGGATGTGGTGGCCAAAACCATCGGCAACCTGAACAACGCCAGTTCACAGATTGACCAGGTGCGCGGCTCCATCGGTGCTCGCCAGAATGCCCTGGATCTTCAAACGGATGAGAACACCAGCCTGGGGACTGCCAATACCAACACCATGAGTTCCTTGGGCAACGTCGACATGGGTCAGGCGGCGATCAACCTGCAGCTTCAGCAAACCATGCTGCAGGCCTCTCAGTTGGCCTTTGTGAAAATCTCTCAGTTGAGCCTGTTCAACAAAATGTGATGTCCGCAGCTGCAAACCGGCGGCTCACCCTGGAAACGGGGTGGGCCGTTGTGGTTTTTGGCGTTTGTATGTCCCCGTGTTTCGCACAAAGCGCAGAAAATTGAGTGACCTGTGAGTCATAAAGCGCATCTTCACTGTATCGTGTGAAAAGGATAGGTCGTCGCCAGGTCTCTGCGAGGGCCTGCCGCCAGGGTACAAAGGCGGTTTTCGGCGAGTTTTTTGCGGGGTCATCCCCATTATTGTCAGCACCCGGCGACGTGTCTCGCGGGGTGTTCTCCAGCTATTTAGTATTGGGAAGCCACAATGATTGGCATAAAAAGCATCGCCAGTTACGTGCCGGCAGACGGGATTGATAACTACGCCCAGGGTGCCAAATTCGCCAAGGATGAAGAATTCATCATTGGCAAGATCGGTTCGGCGTTCCTGCCGCGCAAGGATGCCGCGCAGGAAACCTCCGATCTGTGCGTCGAGGCGGTCAACGCCTTGTTTGCCAACAACCCCGATTTGAAGCGCGAGTCCATCGATGCGCTGATCGTCGTTACCCAGAATGGTGACGAAGAGGGCTTGCCTCACACCGCCGCCATCGTCCAGGACAAGCTGGGCCTGCCGACGCACGTGGCGGCCTTCGATATTTCCCTGGGCTGCTCGGGCTACGTCTACGGCATCTATGCGATGAAGGGCTTCATGGAAGCCACCGGCCTGAAGAACGGCCTGCTGGTGACCGCCGATCCGTACTCGAAGATCGTCGACCCGGAAGACCGCAACACCACCATGCTGTTCGGCGATGCCGCTACCGCCACCTGGATGGGTGAAGACGCGCCGTGGCAGTTGGGCAAGTCCAAGTTCGGCACTGACGGCTCCGGTGCGCCGCACTTGAAGGTCAGCGATGGCGTGTTCTTCATGAACGGCCGCCAGGTGTTCAACTTCGCCTTGCTCAAGGTGCCGGCGCATTTGCACGAGCTGCTCAACGAATCGGACCTCAAGGCTGACGAGATCGATGCGTTCTGCATCCACCAGGGCAGTGCGGCGATTGTCGACGCCGTGGCCCGGCGTTTCGAAGACGCGCCGGTGGACAAGTTCATCAAGGACATGGTCGAGACCGGCAACACCGTGTCCTCGAGCATTCCGCTGCTGCTGGAAAAGCACATGCTCGACTCCACCTGGAAGCGCGTCGCCATCAGTGGTTTTGGTGTGGGGCTGTCCTGGGGCTCGGCGATTTTGCACCGCCCTTGACGACTTAAAGGCGCTGCACAAAAAAACGCCCATGATCGAAAGATCATGGGCGTTTTTTATTTGGCGCCAGAAAGCCAACAATTGCTGGGGTTTGGGCTATCGTAAATGCTTGAATTAAAAGGGGTGGCACGGCGCCAGTAAAAAAAATCAAAAAAGTCCTCAAGCAACCTGCTTTCACGACGATAACTATTACGAAGGTTCTCTAGGCCACACCCGGCGGTTGCCAGGGCCGGAAGCCGCAGTACACCACCCACGAGGATTTCGTCATGGCATTAACAGTAAACACCAACCTTGCTTCGTTGACCGTTCAGAACAACCTGAACAAGGCTTCCAGCGCCCTGCAAACTTCCATGCAGCGCCTGTCCTCCGGCCTGCGTATCAACAGCGCCAAAGACGATGCGGCCGGCCTGCAAATCGCTGGTCGTCTGACCAGCCAGATCAACGGCCTGGGCGTTGCCATCAAGAACGCCGGTGACGGTAACTCCATCGCGCAAACTGCTGAAGGCGCGATGCAGCAATCCACCAACATCCTGCAGACCATGCGTTCCCTGGCTCTGTCGTCCGCTAACGGCTCCCTCAGCGCTGACGACCGTAAGTCGAACCAGGCTCAGTACGCTGCTCTGACTTCTGAATTGACCCGTATCGCTTCTACCACCACTTTCGGTGGTCGTAACCTGCTGGACGGTTCTTTCGGTACTACCGCTTTCCAAGTGGGCGCCAACGCCAACCAGACCATCAACATGAGCCTGGGCAACGTATCGGCTAACAACATTGGTTCGCAGCAGCTGCTGTCCAATGCTCCGACACCAGGCGCCGGTATTGCAGGCGGCAAAATCACCGTTACCGGTGGTGGCCAGGTATCTGATGAACTGACCATTGCCGCAAAAGCCTCGGCCAAGGATATCGCTGCCCAGTTGAACGGCGCAGTCGGTGGCCTGCAGGCTACCGCTAGCACCGAAGCCAAGTTCACTGTGCCTACTACCTTCCCGGCGGCCACTCCAAGCGGTGCGTTCACCCTGACAGTCGGTAGCGGTACTACTGCTCCTAAAGTTTCGTTCACCGGCATCACCAGCGCTGCTGACCTTGCCGGCCAACTGAACTCCAACGCTGCCAAGCTGGGCATCAGCGTTAACTTCGATCAGTCGACCGGCTCTCTGTCGATCAAGTCCGACTCGGGTGAGAACTTCACCTTCTCCGCAGCTGACACTGGTGGTGCGACCATCAGTGTTCAGACCAAAGGCGGCGATGGCAAGTTTGGCACCGCAGCAAACCTGGCTACTACTGACGTGATTGCCACCGGCGCTGTAGCCTTGAACTCCAGCTCCAGCTACTCCCTGTCTGGCGACGGCGTTCCCGGCGTGTTCGGTGACGGGACTGCAACCGCTGTTAACTCGGCTAAAGTCGTTGTCAGCAACACTGACGTGACCACCGCTGCCAATGCTCAGAGCGCTGTTGACGTGCTGACCCAGGCACTGTCCACCATCGACTCCCAGCGTGCTGACCTCGGTGCTGTACAAAACCGTTTCGACAACACCATCGCCAACCTGCAGAGCATCTCGGACAACTCCACCGCTGCTCGTGGCGTGATCCAGGACGTTGACTTCGCTTCTGAAACCGCTCAGTTGACCAAGCAACAAACCCTGCAACAGGCTTCGACTGCGATCCTGTCCCAGGCGAACCAACTGCCATCCGCTGTACTGAAGCTGCTTCAGTAATAACGGCGCTTGGTAACTGACGGAAGGGCGCGTTTACGTGCCCTTTTGTCTTTTGTCTAATGAGGTGATTGGTCATGGACATGAGCGTCAAACTGAACCTGTCTTACCCTGCGGCAGCGCCACAGAATGCACCTGCTCCTGTCAGTGCCGATCCGCAGAAACCCAAGGTGGACGCCGTTGCTGGCGCGAAAGATGCCCAGCAGCCATCGAGCCACACCGACTTGAAAAAAGCGGTCAACGACATAAACGAATTCATCCAGGCTGCCCAGCGCAAACTGGATTTTTCCATTGATGACTCCACCCACCAGGTTGTGGTCAAGGTCATTGCGACCGAAAGCGGTGAGGTCATTCGCCAGATTCCTTCGGAATTGGCCCTGAAACTCGCCCAGAGCCTTCATGACGCCAGCAGCTTGCTGTTTGACGCCAAGGTCTAAACTGGCATGAACTTTGTTGCGAAAACTGCCTAGAGCGTGATTCGTCAATAAAGCATCAGCCCCGGATTAGGAGAAAGACGATGACAGTCGTAGCAGGTCTAACGGTCAACGGCCCGGGTACGGGTATCGATGTGCAAGGCCTTGTGAAGTCGTTGGTGGGGGCGCAAACCGCACCCAAGCAAGCGCAGATCGATAGCCAGACCAAAATATCCACTGCGCAACTGACCTCGATCGGCAAGATCCAGGCGGCCCTGGATGCGTTCCGGGGCGCGCTGGACAACATGACCAAGACCGTCAACTTCAGCGGCCTGAGTGCGACGGTTTCGAACGACAAGCTCGCGACGGTCACGCTGGGCCCGGGCGCTGCGGCCGGCAACTTTACGTTGAACGTTACCAATTTGGCCACGGCGTCCAAAGTCTCCACGGCAGTGATTCCTGGTGGGCCGACGGCGGTTGTCAATTCCGGGGCTTCGGCGACGGTGTTTACGGTCTCCCAATCCGGCAAGGATTACAGCGTCAGTGTGCCGCCGGGCGGGACCCTTCAGCAGGTGCGTGACTCGCTCAATACGCAGTACGGCAATTCGGGCTTGAGTGCCAACATCCTGACCGACTCCAACGGTTCCCGGTTGGTGGTCACGTCCTCGACTACCGGTAAAGGTAGTGACATCACCTTCAAGGGCTCCTCGGGCCTGGATACGGGCGCGACTGTCGTGGGCGCGGCACCGGTGAACGCCGTGTATACCCTGGACGGCAGTCCTCAAGAGTCCACGAGTAATACCCTGCCCGACGCAATCAGTGGTGTGAGCATCACCTTGACGGGGGTTTCGGCAGCTGCCGACGGCCTTAACGGCGCTTCGACGATCAAAGTGTCTGCTAACGCCGCCACTCTTAAGTCGGCAGTCAAGGGTTTCACGGACACTTACACGGCGTTGGTCAAGGCTGTGAATGCCGAGACCCAGGTCACTACCAATGCCGACGGTTCCGTCACGCCAGGCGCGCTGACCGGGGACAGCTCTGTGCGTACCATGATGGCGTCGATACGCAATGTGATGAACTCGGTGACCGGTAGCGGCACGTTTTCATCCCTGGCGCAGTTTGGCGTGACCACGGACCAGACAGCGGGCACGCTGAGCGTCAGTGATGTGGCGTTTGACAAGGCCGCCCTCACTAACGGCTCTGACATCAACAGCATCTTCACTGGCCCCACAGGGCTGTTGGCAAGCCTGACGAATGCCACCGCCAACTTTGCGCTGAGCAAGACCGGGGTGTTCGCCCAAAAGTCCACGACCCTGCAGGACAATCTCAGGGACTTGACCAACCAACAGACCGCCCTGAACACGCGCTCTGATGCCCTGACGGCCTCCCTGACGGTTAAGTACAACGCGATGGACTCCCTGGTTGCCCAGCTCAAGGCCCAAGGCGACAGCGTCATGACCACGCTCAACTCGCTGAACAATCCGAAGTCCACCTGATTGGCGGATGGATAAAGCCCGCCGAAGGCGCTGAGTCAAAGCGCCAGGCGGGCTAAAGTTTTGTGTAACACCGTCGACATAATAATCAGCGTCCACCCTTTTAGCTGTCGCCTGTCACGAGGTAGAAACATGAATCCCATGAGAGCCCTTCGCCAATACCAGAAGGTCAACACCCACGCCCAGATCTCCGAAGCCAGCCCGCACCGCCTGGTGCAGTTGCTGATGGAAGGCGCACTGGATCGTATGGCGCAGGCCAAGGGTGCGATGGCTCGCGGTGATATCGCGCAGAAGGGGTTGATGCTGGGCAAGGCGGTGGACATCCTCGTCGGGTTGCGTGACGGCCTGAACCCCGAGAAGACCCCGGACCCGATTGCACTGCAGCAGTTGGATAACCTGTATGCCTTCATGACCATGCGCCTGCTGGAAGCCAACCGTCAGAATGACGCTGCGATGATCGATGAGGTCGCAGGCCTGATGATTACGCTCAAGGAAGGCTGGGACGGTATTGCCACAGAGGTACAGTAGGCCGTAAGGCCTGAGGACGATGTCATGAGCCAAGCATTGCAAAAAATCGACGAGACCCGTGAGGCGCTGTCCGAGGCGTTGGCTGAACGCAACTGGGGTGCGATCGGCGAACTGGATTTGGGCTGCCGCGCGTTGATCGATGCTGCGCTCAACGAGGAATCGGCGGATGAGGCAGCCATTCGGGCAAAACTGGAAGACTTGCTTTCGGTCTACCAGCAGTTGCTTGAGGCGACGACAGGGGAGCGCCAGGCTATTTTCGAAGAGATGTCGCAGTTCAACCGAGCTAAACATGCGTCAAAGGTTTACCATATGTTCGGCTGAAGGCTCAGTTAATCCGAACACCGCGCGTCATAAATTTGACTGTGCACGATTTTTTGACTTAACTAGTGCTATTTTCAGACGTCAGAAAGCCGTAGCGCAGAAAATGCCTACAGCAATCTAGATTGCCCCAACTCGAGGGCATTAGAGTTTTACTAGGGAAGTTGCTATTGCATGTGGCGTGAAACCAAAATTCTGCTGATCGATGACGATAGCGTTCGGCGCCGCGATCTGGCGGTGATCCTGAATTTTCTTGGCGAAGAAAATCTACCCTGCGGCAGCCACGACTGGCAGCAGGCGGTCAGCTCTTTGTCGTCGAGCCGCGAAGTCATTTGTGTGCTGATCGGGACGGTAAACGCTCCTGGTGCAGTTCTGGGCTTGTTAAAGACACTGTCGACCTGGGATGAGTTCCTTCCGGTGTTGCTGATGGGCGATATTTCTTCCGTGGACCTTCCGGAAGACCAGCGCCGCCGCGTGCTTTCCACCCTTGAAATGCCCCCCAGCTACAGCAAATTGCTCGACTCCCTGCACCGTGCCCAGGTCTACCGCGAGATGTACGACCAGGCCCGCGAGCGCGGCCGTCACCGCGAACCCAACCTGTTCCGCAGCCTCGTCGGCACCAGTCGTGCGATCCAGCACGTGCGCCAGATGATGCAGCAAGTGGCCGACACCGACGCCAGTGTGCTGATCCTCGGCGAGTCGGGCACCGGCAAGGAAGTGGTCGCACGCAACCTGCATTACCATTCCAAGCGTCGTGACGGGCCGTTCGTGCCGGTCAACTGCGGGGCGATCCCGGCAGAGCTGCTGGAAAGCGAACTGTTCGGCCACGAGAAGGGCGCCTTTACCGGGGCGATCACCAGCCGTGCCGGGCGTTTTGAACTGGCCAACGGCGGCACCCTGTTCCTCGACGAAATCGGCGACATGCCGCTGCCGATGCAGGTCAAGCTGCTGCGGGTATTGCAGGAGCGCACCTTCGAGCGCGTGGGCAGCAACAAGACCCAGAGCGTCGACGTACGCATCATCGCGGCCACCCACAAGAACCTCGAAAGCATGATCGAGGTCGGCAGCTTCCGCGAAGACCTGTACTACCGCCTCAACGTATTCCCGATCGAAATGGCGCCCCTGCGCGAGCGCGTCGAAGACATCCCGCTGCTGATGAACGAACTGATCTCGCGCATGGAACACGAAAAGCGCGGTTCGATTCGCTTCAACTCGGCGGCGATCATGTCCCTGTGTCGCCACGGCTGGCCGGGCAACGTCCGCGAGCTGGCCAACCTGGTGGAGCGCATGGCGATCATGCACCCGTACGGGGTGATCGGCGTGGTCGAGCTGCCGAAGAAATTCCGCTACGTCGACGACGAAGACGAGCAATTGGTGGACAGCCTGCGCAGCGACCTGGAAGAGCGCGTGGCCATCAACGGCCACACGCCGGACTTCGGCTCCACCGCCATGCTGCCGCCGGAAGGCCTGGACTTGAAGGACTACCTCGGCAGCCTCGAACAGGGCCTGATCCAGCAGGCACTCGACGACGCCAACGGTATCGTCGCCCGTGCCGCCGAGCGCCTGCGCATCCGACGTACCACCCTGGTGGAGAAGATGCGCAAGTACGGCATGAGCCGCAAGGAAGGTGATGAACAGGCGGATGATTGACGCCTGTTTTTCAACTGACTGAAAACTAAGCCTATTTTTTTAGGCACGGGTATTGCTACAGCACTCGCAACGTTCCGTTTAACTGACGGTCAGCCAAGCGAGAGAGCATGATGCCCCACGCCGCCCAACTATCTTCGGTCCCTGACACTCAGGGGCCGGCCCCCTCCGTAGAGCAGATCAGCCGTCTGGGGCTTGAACAGGCTTTTTCCCTGTTCAACCAGATGTCGAGCCAGTTGACTGACTCCTACAGCCTGTTGGAAGCCCGGGTTTCCGAGCTTAAAGGCGAGTTGGCCGTGGTCAGTGCCCAGCGCATGGAAGAGCTGGCCGAGAAAGAGCGACTGGCCAACCGTCTGCAAAACCTCCTCGACCTGTTGCCTGGTGGCGTGATCGTCATCGACGAGCAGGGCCGTGTGCGCGAAGCCAACCCGGCGGCCTGCAACATGCTTGGCCTGCCGCTGGAGGGCGAGCTGTGGCGCGAGGTCATCACCCGCTGCTTTGCCCCCCGGGAAGACGACGGCCACGAAATTTCCCTCAAGGATGGACGCCGCCTGTCCATCGCCACGCGTTCCCTGGATGCCGAGCCTGGCCAGTTGGTGTTGCTCAACGACCTGACTGAAACCCGGCACCTGCAAGACCAGTTGGCCCGCCATGAGCGCTTGTCGTCTTTGGGGCGAATGGTCGCTTCCCTGGCCCACCAGATTCGTACGCCATTGTCGGCCGCGCTGATTTACGCCAGTCATTTGACTGATGAGCAATTGCCCGCCGCCACCCACCAGCGTTTTGCCGGCCGCCTCAAGGAGCGCCTGCATGAACTGGAGCATCAGGTGCGCGACATGCTGGTGTTTGCCCGCGGCGAATTGCCGCTGACCGATCGCGTCACCCCGGCCGCCTTGATGCAGTCCCTGCAAGCGGCGGCCGCCACTCATATCCAGGAAGCGTCAGTCCGTTGGCAGTGCGACAGCCATTACGGCGAGTTGCTGTGCAACCGCGACACCCTGGTGGGCGCGCTGCTCAACCTGATCGAAAACGCGACCCAGGCCAGCGGCCCCGGGGCGCGGCTCAAGGTGCACCTGTACAACCGTGGCGAGACCCTGCGCCTGAGCATCAGCGACAGCGGCAGCGGGATTGACCCGGCAGTGCTGCAGCGCCTCGGCGAGCCTTTTTTTACCACCAAGACCAACGGGACCGGCCTGGGCCTGACCGTGGTCAAGGCAGTCGCCCGTGCACATCAGGGAGAATTGCAGCTGCATTCCCGGTTGGGTCGTGGCACGTGCGCGTTGATCACGCTGCCGCTGTTTTCATGCGCCGTCAGCGCGGAGTAAAAGGTCATGGCTATCAAGGTTTTATTGGTTGAAGACGATCGCGCCCTGCGTGAAGCATTGGCTGACACGCTGTTGCTGGCGGGCCATGACTATCGGGCGGTCGGTTCTGCCGAAGAAGCCCTGGACGCGGTGGAGCAGGAGTCCTTCAGCCTGGTGGTCAGCGACGTCAACATGCCGGGCATGGACGGACACCAGTTGCTCGGCCTGTTGCGTGCGCGCCAGCCGCAACTGCCGGTGCTGCTGATGACCGCCCACGGCGCCGTGGAGCGTGCCGTCGACGCCATGCGCCAGGGCGCTGCGGATTACTTGGTCAAGCCCTTCGAACCCAAAGCCTTGATCGAACTGGTCGCCCGGCATGCCCTTGGCACCCTGGGCGCTGCCGAGGGTGAAGGTCCGATTGCCTTCGAACCGGCCAGCGCGCAATTGCTGGAACTGGCGGCCCGTGTTGCCCGCAGCGATTCCACCGTGCTGATCTCCGGCGAGTCCGGTACCGGCAAGGAAGTACTGGCGCGCTACATCCACCAGCAATCCCATCGTGCCAGCCAGCCGTTCATTGCGATCAACTGCGCGGCCATTCCCGACAACATGCTCGAAGCCACCTTGTTCGGCCATGAGAAGGGCTCGTTCACCGGCGCCATCGCGGCGCAGGCCGGCAAGTTCGAGCAGGCTGACGGCGGCACCATCCTGCTCGACGAAATCTCCGAAATGCCCCTGGGCCTGCAAGCCAAGTTGCTGCGGGTATTGCAGGAGCGCGAAGTGGAGCGGGTGGGCGCACGCAAGCCGATCCAGCTGGATATCCGTGTGGTCGCCACCACCAACCGCGACCTGGCGGGCGAAGTGGCGGCGGGGCGCTTCCGTGAGGACCTGTTCTACCGGCTCTCGGTGTTCCCGTTGGCCTGGCGCCCGTTGCGCGAGCGCCCGGCCGACATCATCCCGCTGGCCGAGCGCCTGCTGGGCAAGCACGTCAATAAAATGAAGCATGCCCAGGCGCGCCTGTCGGCCGAGGCCCAGGCCTGTCTGATCAGCTACCCGTGGCCCGGCAACGTGCGGGAACTGGACAACGCGATCCAGCGTGCGTTGATTTTGCAGCAGGGCGGCCTGATCCAGCCCCAGGATTTCTGCCTGGCCATGGGCGCGGGCGCAGCCCCGCAGCCGAGCCTGGCTGCCGCGCCACAGGTCGAAGCCGTGCCTGCCGAATCCGCCGGCGCCCTGGGCGACGACCTGCGTCGCCGGGAATTCCAGATGATCATCGACACCCTGCGCTCCGAGCGCGGGCGCCGCAAAGAAGCCGCCGAGCGCCTGGGCATCAGCCCGCGCACCCTGCGCTACAAGCTGGCGCAGATGCGTGACGCCGGGATGGACGTGGAAGCCTACCTCTACGCCACCTGAAAATTCTCAAAGGCGACAGGGCCAGTCGCCTTTTCTTACAGAATGCCACGGAGCTGGCACCCTTGTTGCTACCACCCCTGTAATCGCTGTGTAGTGTCAAAAAATTGCGGGTCGTCGGAGAGAAAGTTCATGAGCCAAGGTGTTGAGTTCAATCGGTTGATGTTGGATATGCGGTCCATGCAAATGGATGCCATGGCTCAACCGAAATCCGCCGCGCAAGCCGTACCGGAATTGGGCCAGAGCAGCTTTGCCGACATGCTCGGCCAGGCCATCAACAAAGTCAGCGACACCCAGCAGGCATCCAATCAGTTGGCGACCGCCTTCGAGATCGGCAAGAGCGGCGTGGACCTCACCGACGTGATGGTCGCCTCGCAAAAAGCCAGCGTTTCATTCCAGGCCTTGACCCAGGTGCGCAATAAACTGGTTCAAGCCTATCAAGACATCATGCAGATGCCGGTTTAAGGACGATTTGAGTCATGGCAGAAGCACTCGTGGATAACGCACCCGCCAAGGCAGACGGCAAGCCGCCGCTGTTTGGCCTGTCGTTCCTGGAAAACCTCTCCGAGATGACCATGTTACGTCAGGTGGGCCTGATGGTCGGCCTGGCTGCCAGCGTGGCGATTGGTTTTGCCGTGGTGCTGTGGTCCCAGCAACCGGATTACCGTCCGTTGTACGGCAGCCTGGCCGGCATGGATTCCAAGCAGATCATGGAAACCCTGGCGGCGGCAGACATCAGCTACACCGTCGAACCGAATTCCGGCGCCCTGTTGGTCAAGGCCGACGATGTGGCCCGTGCGCGGATGAAACTGGCGGCTGCCGGCGTAACCCCGTCCGACGCGAATATCGGCTTTGAAATCCTCGACAAGGACCAGGGCCTGGGGACCAGCCAGTTCATGGAAGCCACCCGCTACCGTCGCGGCCTGGAAGGCGAACTGGCGCGCACCATCTCTGCCCTGAACAACGTCAAGGGCGCCCGCGTGCACCTGGCGATTCCGAAAAGCTCGGTGTTTGTGCGCGATGAACGCAAGCCCAGCGCCTCGGTCCTGGTCGAACTCTTTGCCGGCCGCTCCCTCGAGCCTGGCCAGGTATTGGCGATCATCAACCTGGTGGCCACCAGCGTTCCTGAATTGAGCAAGTCACAGATCACCGTAGTCGACCAGAAGGGCAACCTGCTGTCGGACCTCGCGGAGAACTCTTCGCTGACCATGGCCGGCAAGCAGTTCGACTACAGCCGCCGTATGGAAAGCATGCTGACCCAGCGGGTGCACAACATCCTGCAACCGGTGTTGGGCAATGATCGCTACAAGGCTGAAGTGTCGGCCGACGTCGACTTCAGCGCCGTCGAATCGACCTCCGAGCAGTTCAACCCGGACCAGCCGGCCCTGCGCAGCGAGCAATCGACCACCGAGCAACGTACCGCCAGCAATGGCCCGCAAGGCGTGCCGGGTGCCCTGAGCAACCAGCCGCCCACCCCGGCCACTGCCCCGCAAACCACCGGTGGCGCTGCCGCTACCGCAGGCGCGGTGCAGCCTGGCCAGCCGCTGTTGGACGCCAACGGCCAGCAGATCATGGACCCGGCCACTGGCCAGCCCATGCTCGCGCCGTACCCGGCCGACAAGCGCAACCAGTCCACCAAGAACTTCGAGCTTGATCGTTCCATCAGCCACACCAAGCAGCAACAGGGTCGGATCAATCGCCTGTCGGTGTCGGTGGTGGTGGATGACCAGGTCAAGGTCAATGCCGCAGACGGCGCCATCACCCGCGCCCCATGGAGCGCCGATGAATTGGCGCGCTTCACTCGCCTGGTACAGGATGCGGTGGGCTTCGATGCCAGCCGTGGCGACAGCGTCAGCGTGATCAACATGCCGTTCTCCGCCGAGCGTGGCGAAGTCATCGCCGAGGCAGCGTTCTATACTCAGCCGTGGTTCTGGGACATCGTCAAGCAAGTGCTGGGGGTGTTGTTCATCCTGTTGCTGGTGTTCGGCGTACTGCGCCCGGTGCTCAACAACATCACCGGCCACGGCAAGAAGCAACTGGCCCTGGCCGGCGGCGACGTCGAACTGGGTGGCATGGGCGGCCTCGATGGCGAACTGGCCAACGACCGCGTGAGCCTCGGTGGCCCGCAAAGCATTCTGTTGCCGAGCCCGAGCGAGGGTTATGACGCTCAGTTGAACGCAATCAAGAGCCTGGTGGCCGAAGACCCGGGTCGTGTGGCCCAGGTCGTGAAAGAGTGGATTAACGCAGATGAGTGATAGCCGAGCTGCAGTAGCCAAACTCTCCCGGGTCGACAAAGCCGCCGTGCTGTTGCTGTCCCTCGGAGAAACCGACGCCGCCCAAGTGCTGCGCCACATGGGGCCCAAAGAGGTTCAGCGTGTCGGCGTGGCCATGGCGCAAATGCGCAATGTGCACCGCGAGCAAGTCGAGCAGGTGATGAGCGAGTTCGTCGAGATCGTCGGCGACCAGACCAGCCTGGGCGTCGGCTCCGACAGCTACATTCGCAAGATGCTCACCTCGGCCCTGGGCGAAGACAAGGCCAACGGCCTGATCGACCGCATCCTGCTGGGTGGCAACACCAGCGGCCTCGACAGCCTGAAGTGGATGGAACCGCGGGCCGTGGCCGATGTGATCCGCTACGAACACCCGCAAATCCAGGCGATCGTGGTGGCGTATCTCGACCCCGACCAGGCCGGTGAAGTGCTCGGCCACTTCGACCATAAGGTGCGCCTGGATATCATCCTGCGCGTCTCGTCGTTGAACACCGTGCAGCCAGCGGCGCTGAAAGAACTGAACACGATTCTCGAGAAGCAGTTCTCGGGCAATTCCAACGCTTCGCGCACCACCCTGGGCGGCATCAAGCGTGCGGCCGACATCATGAACTTCCTCGACAGCTCGGTGGAAGGCCAGTTGATGGACTCGATCCGCGAGATCGACGACAGCCTGTCGGTGCAGATCGAAGACCTCATGTTCGTGTTCAACAACCTCTCTGACGTCGACGACCGTGGCATCCAGGCGTTGCTGCGGGAAGTGTCCTCCGACGTGCTGGTGCTGGCGCTCAAGGGCTCCGACGAAGGCGTCAAGGAAAAGATCTTCAAGAACATGTCCAAGCGGGCTTCCGAACTGTTGCGCGACGACCTCGAGGCCAAGGGCCCGGTGCGCGTCAGCGACGTGGAAACTGCACAGAAGGAAATCCTCACCATTGCCCGCCGTATGGCCGAAGCCGGAGAAATCGTTCTCGGTGGGAAGGGCGGCGAAGAAATGATTTAAGGCGCCGCGCATGTCGAACAAAGATGAGACGCCCAGCGATCTGATTCGCGCACGGGACGTCGGAGGGTTCGACGTCTGGTCGCTGCCCAGTTTCGACCCACATCGCCCGGAGCCTGAGCCGGAGCCGGTAGAAGAACCCCCGGCCGAGATGGAAGAAGTGCCGCTGGAGGAAGTCCAGCCACTGACCCTGGAAGAGCTCGAAAGCATTCGCCAGGAAGCCTACAACGAAGGTTTCTCCACCGGCGAGAAGGACGGTTTTCGCAGCACCACCCTCAAGGTTCGCCAGGAAGCCGAGGCCGCGCTGAGCGTCAAGCTGGCCAGCCTGGAAACCCTGATGGGCAGCCTGTTCGAGCCCATCGCCGAGCAGGACTCGCAGATTGAAAAAGCCATGGTCGGGCTGGTGGAGCACATCACCCGCCAGGTGATTCAGCGCGAATTGGCCCTGGACTCCACGCAAATCGAAAGCGTGATGCGCGAAGCCCTCAAGCTGCTGCCCCTGGGCGTCGGCAACGTGCGGCTGTACATCAACCCGCAGGATTTCGAACAGGTCAAAGCCCTGCGCGAGCGCCATGAAGAAACCTGGCGCATCGTCGAAGACGCCGCGCTGCTGCCCGGTGGTTGCCGGGTCGAGACCGAGCACAGCCGCATCGATGCCACGGTGGAGACGCGCATCACGCAGATCATGGCCAAGCTGTTCGATCAGTTGCACGAGCAGGCGCTGCACCCGGCAGAGCCGGACTTGAGCGTCGAGCTGGACACCCCCGATGCGCCTTGACCGCACCAGCTTCGCCAAGCGCCTGGGTGGCTATGCCGAAGTCACCGAGTTGCCCGGCCAGCCGATCCTGGAGGGCCGCCTGCTGCGCATGGTCGGCCTGACCCTGGAAGCCGAAGGCCTGCGCGCCGCCATGGGCAGCCGCTGCATGGTGATCAACGACGACAGCTACCACCCGGTGCAGGTCGAAGCCGAAGTGATGGGGTTCTCCGGCAGCAAAGTATTCCTGATGCCCGTCGGCAGCGTTGCCGGCATTGCCCCCGGCGCTCGCGTGGTGCCGCTGGCCGACACCGGCCGCCTGCCGATGGGCATGAGCATGCTCGGCCGCGTGCTGGATGGCGCCGGGCGCGCCCTCGACGGCAAGGGCGGGATGAAGGCCGAAGACTGGGTGCCGATGGACGGCCCGACCATCAACCCGCTCAAGCGCAACCCCATCAGCGTGCCGCTGGACGTGGGCATTCGCAGCATCAACGGTTTATTGACGGTGGGCCGCGGCCAGCGCCTGGGCCTGTTTGCCGGTACCGGCGTCGGTAAATCGGTGCTGCTGGGGATGATGACGCGCTTTACCGAGGCCGACATCATCGTGGTCGGGCTGATCGGCGAGCGGGGCCGCGAGGTGAAGGAATTCATCGAGCACAGCCTCGGCGAAGAAGGCCTCAAGCGTTCGGTCGTGGTGGCCTCGCCGGCGGATGACGCGCCGCTGATGCGCCTGCGCGCCGCGATGTACTGCACACGCATCGCCGAATATTTTCGCGACAAGGGCAAGAACGTCCTGTTGCTGATGGACTCCCTGACCCGCTTCGCCCAGGCCCAGCGGGAAATCGCCCTGGCCATCGGCGAGCCGCCGGCCACCAAGGGCTATCCGCCGTCAGTGTTCGCCAAGCTGCCCAAGCTGGTGGAGCGTGCCGGTAACGCCGAAGCCGGTGGTGGTTCGATCACTGCGTTCTACACCGTACTCTCCGAGGGCGATGACCAGCAGGACCCGATTGCCGACTCGGCGCGGGGCGTGCTCGACGGGCACATCGTGCTGTCCCGGCGCCTGGCCGAAGAAGGGCACTACCCGGCCATCGACATCGAAGCCTCCATTAGCCGGGTGATGCCGTCGGTGGTCACCCCGGAGCACATGATGCGCGCGCAGCAGTTCAAGCAACTGTGGTCGCGTTATCAACAGAGCCGCGACCTGATCAGCGTCGGCGCCTACGTGGCCGGCGGCGATCGCGAGACCGACCTGGCGATTGCCCTGCAACCGCAACTGGTGACGTACCTGCGCCAGGGCCTCAACGACAAGATCAGCATGGGTGAAAGCGAGGCACACCTGGGCACCATCTTCGCGCCGGCGCCGGGCGGATAAACCATGGCCAACACTCGCGCCGCGCGCCTTGCCCCGGTAGTGGACATGGCCGAAAAAGCTGAAAAGACCGCCGTCCAGCGCCTGGGGTACTTCCAGGGCCAGGTTCGCCTGGCGGAAAGCAAGCTGGGGGATCTGGAGCGCTTTCGCGGCGAGTATCAGCAGCAGTGGATCGAGCGTGGCAGCAAGGGCGTCTCCGGGCAGTGGCTGATGGGCTACCAGGGCTTTCTCAACCAGTTGGAAACCGCCGTCGGCCAGCAGCGCCAGAGCCTGGCCTGGCACCAGGCCAACGTCGACAAGGCCCGCGACAGCTGGCAACAGGCCTATGCCCGGGTCGAAGGCCTGCGCAAACTGGTGCAGCGCTACATCGACGAAGCCCGTGCACTGGAAGACAAGCGCGAGCAGAAATTGCTGGATGAATTGTCCCAGCGTCTTCCCCGCCAAAACCCCTATTAACCACGCCCTCGCTCCTACATGGATTTGCCCACTTCCCTATCACCTGCTACACCTTGTTGCACATTGCCAATGACAAGGAAGCAGTCGTATGTCAGTCGAATCAGAAGTGTCCCTGGACGGGACGAAGTTGACGATCACCGTCAGGGGGCGATTCGATTTCGGTAGCCACCAGGCCTTTCGTGATGCCTACGAGCGGTTCTACAAGGTGCCCGAGATCTACGTGGTGGACTTGAAGGAAACCACCTACATGGACAGCTCGGCCCTGGGCATGCTCCTGCTGTTGCGTGACCATGCCGGAGGCGACAATGCCGAAGTGCAGGTGGTCAACGCCAACTCCGATGTGCGCAAGATCCTGGCCATTTCCAACTTCGACAAACTGTTCGACCTCACTTGAGCGTCCTGGCCCCGGTCCTCGAGGCGCTGACGGTGTTGATCGCCGAAGACAGCGCCGCCGACCTGTTGTTGCTGTCGACCATCGTGCGCCGCCAGGGCCACCAGGTGCTGACCGCCAGTAACGGCCAGGAAGCGGTCGATGTGTTTACCCTTGAACGGCCGCAGTTGGTGTTGATGGACGCCCTGATGCCGGTGATGGACGGCTTCGAGGCGGCCCGCCAGATCAAGCAGCGGGCGGGGGAGGCGCTGGTGCCGATCATCTTCCTCACCTCCCTGCGCGAAAGCGAAGCCCTGGCCCAGTGCCTGGATGCCGGGGGTGACGACTTCCTGGCCAAACCCTATAACCAGGTGATCCTGGCGGCAAAGATCAATGCCATGGATCGCCTGCGTCGCTTGCAGGCCACGGTGTTGCAGCAACGCGACCTGATCGCCCGGCACCACGACTACCTGCTGCAGGAGCAGCGAGTGGCCAAGGCGGTGTTCGACAAGGTGGCCCACTCGGGCTGCATCAACGCCGCGCCGAATATTCGTTATGTGCAGTCGCCCTACGCGCTGTTCAACGGCGATTTGCTGCTGGCCGCGTACACGCCGTCGGGCGATATGCATGTGCTGCTGGGGGACTTTACCGGCCACGGTTTACCGGCGGCGGTCGGCGCCATGCCCCTGGCGGAAGTGTTCTACGGCATGACTGCCAAGGGCTACGGATTGGCGCAAACCCTGCGGGAGATGAACGCCAAGCTCAAGCGCATCCTGCCGGTGGACATGTTCTGTTGTGCCACCTTGCTGTGCCTCAGCGCCCAGCGACGGGTGGTGGAAGTGTGGAATGGCGGCATGCCCGACGGCTACGTGCATGACGTCACCACCGGCAAGCGCACGCCGCTGGTGTCGCGGCATTTGCCATTGGGCGTGCTGGCGGCCGAGGCGTTTGATGACTGCACTGAAGTCTGGCCGATGGCGCTGGGTGACCGAGTGTTTTTGCTGTCGGATGGTGTGCTGGATACTGCCGATGCCCATGAACAGTTGTTTGGCGCCGAGCGGTTGCAGCAGGTGTTTGCGGCCAATCGCGAGCCGGACCGGTTGTTCGAGGAGATCGAACAGGCCCTGGCGGGTTTTCGCGGTGAGGTGCGCGATGACATCAGCATGGTGGAGATCAGCCTGCAGGCGGATGAGCCGTTGCGTTCGTCGTCGGTGGTGTATTCCGACAGTGGGCAGTCGTCGCCGCTGGATTGGTCGGTAAGTTTTGAGTTTCGTGCCGAGACGCTCAAGTCCTACAACCCTTTGCCGTATTTGTTGCAGTTGCTGTTGGAGATTCATGGGCTGCGGGAGCAGAGCGGGGCGTTGTACAGCGTGATGGCAGAGTTGTATTCCAATGCGCTTGAACATGGTGTGCTGGGGCTGGATTCGCGGCTCAAGCGGGATGCACAGGGGTTTGCTGCGTATTACCGCGAGCGTAATGAGCGGCTGGCGCGGTTGGATAGCGGGTATGTGCGGGTGCACCTGGATGTGGTGCCGACC
>NZ_JACARS010000055.1:0-27070 GCF_013386485.1 Pseudomonas sp. P7758
GCGCCTGGGTGAGCAACAGGACACCGGCCTGAGTTTCGGCGAGTCGCGTAACCATGACGTGACCAACTTTGCGATGGACCTGGCGGTCAATCTCGGCGAACAGTTGTCGATCGAATATCTGTTCCTGCGCAATGCCTTCAGTGTCGAGGCGGTAGAGCAGATTCGCCGCTGCATGGAAGACACCCTCGAGGCCATGATCGTTACGCCGACGGCGCGCCTGGGCAACCTTCAGCGCCTTGGGGCCGAGCAGTGGCGAGCCTTTGAGCAGTGGAGTGCGGCGCCGAATGCCAGCTATCACGCGCAGCTCTTGCCGGAACTGATCGCACGCCATGCCGATTCGCGTGGCGAGGCGACGGCACTGGTGTGTGGGGGCGATTCGCTGAGCTACGGTGAGCTGGAACGTCGAGCCAATGGCCTGGCCCATCGCTTGATCGAGCTGGGGGCTGGGCCGGAAGTGGTGGTCGGGGTGGCCCTGGAGCGCTCCGTCGAGATGATCGTGGCGTTACTGGCGGTGATGAAAAGCGGCGCGGCTTATGTGCCGTTGGACATCGACTATCCGCCCGAACGCCTGGCGTTCATGATGCAAGACTCGGCGATGGCGCTGTTGCTGACCCATAGCCAGGTGCAGGCGCGCCTTCCGGCGGTGGAAGGCCTGGCGCAGCTGGCCATCGACACGTTTGACCGCGCCGGCTACAGCGACACGCCGCCCGCCAGCAGTTTGCTGGGCGCCAATCTGGCCTACTTGATTTATACCTCGGGCTCCACCGGTCGGCCGAAAGGCGTGGCAGTGGCGCATGGGCCGATGAGCATGCATTGCCAGGCCATCGCCGGGCTGTATGACATGGATGAGCGCACCCGCGAGCTGCATTTCATGTCATTTGCCTTCGACGGCGCTCATGAGCGCTGGCTCAGTACGCTATTGAGCGGGGGCACGCTGGTGATCCGCGATGCCAGCCTGTGGACACCGGAGCAGACCTTCGACGCCTTGCATCAACACGGCATCACGATTGCCTGTTTCCCGCCGGCCTACCTCAAGCAGTTGGCGGAGTACGCGGCCCATAGCCAACAGGAACCACCCGCGGTACGGGTGTATTGCTTCGGTGGCGATGCGGTGCCGGACCAGACCTTCGAACAAGTGAAAGCGGCACTGCGTCCACAGTTCTTTACCAACGGCTATGGCCCCACCGAAACCGTGGTCACGCCGATGCTCTGGAAGGTCCCGGTCGACACCCGGTGCGAGGCTGCCTATGCGCCGATCGGGCGTGCTGTCGGCGAGCGCGCGCTGTACGTGCTGGACGAAGACCTCAACCCGCTGCCGCCGGGGATTGCCGGTGAGCTCTACATCGGTGGCCAGGGCATTGCCCGCGGCTATTACCGTCGTCCGGACCTGAGTGCCGAGCGCTTTGTGCCGGACCCGTTCGGGTCGCCGGGCGATCGTCTCTACCGCAGCGGCGACCTGGTACGCCAGCGTGTTGATGGTGTGCTTGATTACGTCGGGCGTATTGACCACCAGATCAAGGTCCGGGGCTTTCGCATTGAACTGGGGGAAATCGAGGCGAGCCTGCGGCAACTGGACGATGTCAGTGACGCGTTGGTGATCGCCCGTGACAGTGCGTCGGGCAAGCAGCTGATCGGTTATGTGGTGACGCCCGATGGCATGGCCATCGGTGATCGCCTCAAGGCGGACTTGCGCGCGCAATTGCCGGATTACATGGTGCCCACCCAGGTCATCTGCATGGCGGCGCTGCCTGTCACGCCCAACGGCAAGCTGGATCGCCAGGCCTTGCCGGAGCCTGAATTCAAGGGCGGCGAGTATGTTCCCGGCCGTACTCGTGACGAGCAACTGCTGGCACAGGTCTGGGCTGATGTGTTGCAAGTGGAGCGCGTGGGCATCACCGACAACTTCTTCGAGTTGGGCGGTGACTCGATCCTCAGCCTGCAAGTCGTCTCGCGGGTACGCAACCACCCTGAACTGAAGATGGACCTCAAGCTGCGGGACCTGATGCGCGGGCAGACCATCGAGGCGATTTTCGAGCAGCGTTCAAGCACCGTCGCTACGCTGATCGAGGATGTTTCGCAGGTGGCCGCCGAGGGCCAGTTCAACCTGATTCCGATCCAGCAGTGGCTGTTCGACCAGCGTATGAGCGAGCCGCACCATTACAATCAGGCATTGATGCTGCGTGCACGCCAGGCGCTGAATCTGCCGGCGCTGGAGCTGGCATTGCGCTGCATGTTGAAGCAGCACGACGCCCTGCGCCTGCGCTTTCGTGAGGTGGGCGCACGCTATTGCCAGCATTACCAGCCGCTGGAGGACATGCAGGCGCAATGGGCCACTGAGCCCTTGTTATGGCAACACACCGTGGCCGATGAAGCGGAGCTTGAGCTGTACGCCGAACAGGTACAGCGCAGCCTGGACCTGCAAGACGGGCCGGTGTGGCGTACCGCTCATGTGACGTTGGGCGATGGCCAGGTGCGGGTATTGATGGTGATCCATCATTTGGTGATCGACACCGTTTCCTGGCGTTTGCTGCTGCAGGATTTGCAGGTCGCTTATGAGGCTTACCGCAATGGCCAGGCGCCGGCCCTGCCGATTCGTACCAGCAGCTACCGGGCCTGGGCCGAGGGTCTGCAAGCGTACGCGGCGAATTATCCGGCGCAGGAGCAAGCCTGGTGGCTTGAGCAGATCGACCAGCCGGGCAGTGAGCTGCCGTGCGATAACCCGCGTGGCAAGAACCAGGTGCAGTACCAGTCGGTCGCGCTGATGGGCCTGTCGCAGGAGCATACCCAGCAGTTGCTCAAGCAAGTGCCTGCGGTCTACCAGACGCAGATCAACGATGTGTTGCTCGCCGCGCTGAGCCGGGTGTTGTGCCGCTGGAGCGGGCAGCCTTCGGTATTGATCCAGCTCGAAGGCCATGGCCGCGAAGACCTGGTCAAGGACATCGACCTGAGCCGCAGCCTGGGCTGGTTCACCAGCATGTTCCCGGTGCGCCTGGCACCCGGTGCCGGGGCTGACATCGGGAGCTCGGTGCGTGCGGTGCAGCGGCAATTGGCGGCCGTACCGAACAAGGGCCTGGGCTACGGCATCCTGCGTCACATGAGCGGTGTGTCGATGGCCGATACCTTGCGCCTGGCACCCCAGGCGCGTGTCACCTTCAACTACCTGGGGCAGTTCGACCAGAGCTTCGATGACAAGGCGATGCTGGTGCCGGCTCAGGAGAGCTATGGCAGTTGCTACAGCCCGCAGGCGGCCCTGGGCAATTGGCTGGAAGTGGTGGGGCAGGTGTATGACGGACGCCTGGCGATGCGCTGTATTTTCAGCACGCGCCGCTACCGTGCCGAAACCGTCGAACAGTTGATGCGAGAGTACCAGGCCGAACTGGAGGCGCTGATCGAGCATTGCGTGGCACAAGCGGCTTAAGGATTGAGGCCGATCCATCGTTATACAAAGAGGGGCCCTTGTGGCTCCTCTTTCGTCTGTGGCTTTTTCATAAGGAAACCTGCGATGTCCTTGCATCCGGAACTCAATGCCTTCCTCGACCTGGCGCAAGAAAGCCAGGCGGACGGTCCTGGGCCGTTTCACCTGTCAACGCCCGCCCAGGCTCGTGAGGCGTTCGAGCGCACCACCGCGCAACTGCGCTGGCAGGCGCCTGCGCAGGTGCGCTGCAGCCACATCGAATTCACGGCACGCGATGGCGCGACGCTGGCGTTGCGTGTGTACCGTCCAGCTGACGTTTCGGCGCAGAGCCTGCCGGTGCTGGTGTACTTCCATGGCGGTGGCTACGTGGTCGGCAGCCTGGAATCCCATGACGGGGTGTGCCGCGAGTTCTGCGCCAGAACTCCGTGTGCGGTGGTTTCAGTGGGTTATCGACTGGCGCCGGAGCACAGGTTCCCGACGCCGCTGAACGATGGCGCCGATGCCCTGGCCTGGCTGGCCGATAACGCTGCAGCCGAAGGCCTGGACCTCACCCGCGTGGCTTTCGGTGGCGACAGTGTGGGGGCCACGCTGGCGACGGTGCTGGCGTTGCAGTCGGTGCTCGAGCCCGCGACGCTGGCAATTAAACCCTGCTGGCAACTGCTGTGCTATCCGGTGACGGACGCTTCTACCAATAGCCCGTCGACCGAGCTGTTCGGCGAGGGCTATCTGCTGGAGACCGAGACACTGGAATGGTTCTACCGGCATTACGCCCGGGAGGCGGCGGATCGTCTTGACTGGCGCTTCTCGCCATTGCTGGCGCCGGGGTACCCGGGCATGCCACCGGCGCTGATTGCGTTGGCCGGTCATGACCCGCTGCTGGATGAAGGGCGTGCCTATGCCCGACGGTTGCAGGAACAGGGGGTGGCGGTGGAAGTGATCGAGTACGCCGGGTTGATTCACGATTTCCTGCGCCTGCAGAGCGTGGTGCCGGATATCGACGAGGTGTACGCTCAATTGACCCAGGCATTGCGAGCCGCGCTGGCAGCTTGAGAACAGGCACAAAAAAACCGGGCCAGGCCCGGTTTTTTTGTGGGTGTTGCCTAGAAGTTGTACGTCACGTCAACCGAGGCGACGCGTTCCTGGCCGTAGTAGCAGCCGAACGAGTAGTTGCAGTGGGACACGTACTCGCGGTTGAACACGTTCTGCACGTTCAGGCTGGTTTCCACGCCACGCAGGCTTGGCGATACCTTGCTCAGGTCGTAGCTGACGGTGGTGTCATAGACCACAAAGCCCGGGACCTCGAACGAGTTGGCAGCATCACCGGGTTTGGGGCCGGTGTAGCGGGCGCCGGCACCGAAGGTCAGGCCATTGAGCACCGCCTGGGTGAAGTGGTAGTCAACCCACAGCGATGCCGAGACCGGTGCCTGTTGCTCGGTGCGGTTACCGGTGTTGCCGTAGTTGTTCTTGATGTAGAACGCGTCGAGGTAGGACGCAGCAGCCAGTACGTCGACGTTGGCAATCGTCGATTTGACTTCCAGTTCAACACCGCGGGAGCGAACCTGGCCTTGCTGGACCGAGTACTGGGTGTACTCGTTATCCTGGCTCAACACGTTTTTCTGCTTGATCTGGTACACGGAAGCCGTGATCAGCGTCTTCTCGAACGGCTGGTACTTCACACCCACTTCGTACTGTTCGCCTTCGGTCGGCGCGAAGGCCTTGCCGCCACGTTCGGGCGCGGTAGTGCCAACGGTCGGCAGGAAGGATTCGGAGTAGCTGACGTACGGCGCCAGCCCGAAGTCGGTGACATAGGTCAGGCCGACACGGCCGGTGAACTTGTTGTCACGCTGTTCGGTGATGGAGTTTGCAATCAGGTCCTTGTTTTCAACTTCAGCCCAGTCCTGACGGCCACCAATGGTCAGGATCCACTTGTCCAGTTTGATCTGGTCCTGCAGGTAGACGCCGGTCTGGCGCACGGTGTTGTCCCACTTGGTGGTTTTTTCCGGGGTCAGGCTGCTGGTGTCGTAGTTGTTGTTTTCGCCGTAGAGGTTGATCGGCAGTACGTTGTAGGCGTTGTAGCCGGTGTATTTGCGGTTGAAGTTGCGATAATCCAGGCCGACCAGGGTGGTGTGCTCCAGCGCGCCGGTGTTGAATTTGTATTCCAGGTTGTTATCGATGGTGTAGGCGGTGTTGTGCTGGCGCCAGTCGAGTTTGACACGGTTGGCCCGGGTCTGGTCGACCGCGCCGGTGACTGCATCGGTGACGAAGCTGCGCAGGTAGAAGCCTTTATAGTCGTCGCGTACGTCGGTGTAGCGGGCGGTGGAGCGACCTTTCAGGTTTTCGCTGAAGCTGTGGGTCAAGTCGTAGCCCAGGATGAACTGGTCACGTTTGTAGTCGTTGTATTTCGAGTCGCCGGAGAAGAAGTTGCGGTCGATGCGTTTGCCGTTGGGGCCGCGCTCGAGAGAGCCGATCATTGGCAACGCCTGATAGTCTTCCAGGCCTCGGTCCCGCTGGATCTGCGCCAGTACGGTCAGGGATGTGTCGTCGTTCGGGGCCCAGGTCAGGCTGGGTGCCAGCAGCATGCGTTCGCTGTGGGTATGATCGACCTGCTGGTTGCCTTTCTTCGCGACGCCGACGATGCGATAGCTGAACTCTTTCTGATCGTCGAGCGGGCCGCTGGTGTCGAATGCGCCGTTGACCCGGTTGTAGCTGCCGGCACCGATCTTGACCTCGCTGCGTTGTTCGGTGGTCGGTCGCTTGGAGACCATGTTGATCAGGCCGCCCGGCTGGTTCTGGCCAAAGAGCACCGACGATGGGCCCTTGAGCACTTCGATGCGCTCCAGGGTATACGGATCGATTTGCGGGGCGCCGCCGAGGCTGCCGGCATAGGGCAAGTAAGCGCCGTCCAGGTACAGCTGGGTAGGGGCGAAGCCACGGCTGGTGATTTCGTCGGCGATCGCATTGCGGTCGGTGAAGCCGCCGGTGTTCAGGCCTGGCGTGTAGCGCAAGGCCTGGGTCAGGTTGAGTGCGCCCTGGGTTTCGATCTGTTTAGCGGTGACCACGTTGACGGTTTGCGGGATTTCCAGGAGGGGCGTATCGGTCTTGGTGCCGGTGGCGCTGCGGGTGGCAACGTAGCCGTCCACGGGGCCGTAGGCCGATTCAACAGCCTGGCCACTGATGGTGGTGGCACCCAGCTCCAGTGAATCACCCGTTGCCCGGGCACGTACGGTGACGGTGTTGGCTTGAACGGTGAACACAGCGCCGGTCCCCACCAGCATCTGCGACAACGCCTGTTCAGGCGACAGCCGGCCGCTCACCGGCTGGCTGTGCTGGCCCTTTACATCATCGGCGCTGTACAGCACTTGCATGTTCGACTGGGTGCCCAGTGCCTGCAGGGCGCTTGCCAGCGATTGTGCCGGGATATTGAAGTTGATCTCCTGGGCCTGAACCTGCGCACTGAACGGCAACGCCAGCGCCATGCTGAACGCGGTGGCGCTGAAGCCCGGCTGCAGCATACGGCGCATGAACAAGGCTTTGGTAAAACGTGGAATCCCCGCAATTGCTGACATTGTGCTCACTCTTACTGGTTTTAATGGTTGCGTAGTTGTTAGCGATTCTTAATTAGACGCATGAGGCCGGAAAAACCAGAATGAGAATCTAACTTATTCATGCCGGTTGCAGTTCGGTGGCTACTTTCCCGGCTTCCATGCGGACCAGTTGGTCGGCAATGTCGAAGTAACGATCGTCGTGGGAAATCACGATGATGGTTTTGCCCAGGCGCTTGAGATCCGGCAGCAGCTCGGTGTAGAAAATCCGCCGGAACGTCGGGTCCTGGTCTGCGGCCCATTCGTCAAACACCAGCACCGGGCGTTCCTCCAGCCATGCATTGACCAGCGCCAGGCGCTTGCGCTGGCCGGTGGACAGGTCGGTGGTGGTGAACGAACCGTCACGCACGCTGACCTTGTGGCCGATTTCCAGGCGCTGCAGGTATTGGTTGGCATCTTCGGGAATATGGGTATCGCCCTGCACCACGTCGTCGAACAGGTAGTAGTCAGCGAAGATCGTGGTGAACAACTGGCGATAGTCGTCACGTGTCACTGCCGTCACGGGCTGCCCGTTGAGGCGGATTTCCCCCTGCTGCGGGGCGTACAGGCCTAGCAGCAGCTTGATCAGGGTGGTCTTGCCGCAACCGTTTTCGCCGACAATGAAGATGATGTCGCCTTGCTCGATCTTCAGGTTGACCGGGCCCAGGCGAAACGGTGCGCTGCCTTCGGTGGCGGGGAAACTGTAGGACACGTCCGTCAATTCCAGGCTGTGCACCGGCGTACTCTGGTTGCCTTGGTCGCTGAGCAGCAGGTGGGGTTCGGGCGAGGAAAACTGCTCCGACAGCGCGGCGATACGGCGGAATGCGATCTGCGCGCGGCTGACGATTGGCAGGGTGCCGATCAGATGCTCCAGCGGCCCTTTCATGTACAGCAGCACCAGCACAAAGCCGCTCATCACTGATTTGTCGGCACTCGGCCACAGTGATTGCAGGGCGAGTGCCAGCCCGATGACCACGAAAAACAGCATGGAGCCGAGGGTCTTGGCGACGACGAAAATATTCACCGAACGAATTTGTGTGTCGCAGATTTTGTCGGCGGTGCTTTCTATCCCCGACACAAACATGCGGTGCCTGCGCGGACGATGGATGCGCAACTCCTTGGCGCCCTCGGCGATGGAATTGTAGTGTTTCTGCAGTTCGTCTTCGGCGTCGCGGGCCTCCATGAAGCCTTTGATTCCCCGGCCCCGGGCGATGTACTGGACGACCGTGCCGATGATGATCGCGACCACCATGATCAAGAACATCGGCCATGACAGCATCGCCAGGTAACCCATGCAGCCAAGGGTGACGGTCAGCGAAATGGCCAGCGGGGCGAAGGCGAACGCGAAATCGCTGATGGTGTCGACGTCGTGGGTGAGCACCGGGATCAGGCGGTGGCTGCGGTAGCGCTCAATCTGTTCGATGGGCGCCGACAGGACTTTTTCCCCAAGCTCCTTGCGCAGCCGGGCGATGATCTTTTGCCCCACATAATTGGTGCCGATATCGGAAAAGATCGAACTGACCAGTGCCAGCAGGCAGAGGCCGGCAAAGGCGCCGACCACGGTGTTGGTCAGGCCGTTGTCGGCGTGCAGCACGGTATTGATGGTCGCCAGCAATACCGTGACGCTGAGGCCGCCGACCATGCCGAGCAGAATGGAGCCGACAACGATCAGCCGAAAGGGTTTGAGCAGGGTGAACAATTCATTGATCACCCCACGTGTTGGTTTGCTCATGGAGGTTCCCTGCTTGAAGATCGGCCGGGCCCGGCTTCGGTCGCGGGCTCGGCCTGGGTGGCATAGAGGGCGGTGGTGCGCCGCAATGCGTTGCATGACGGGTCACACACACCTGTAAAACGACTGGGGGGAGGGTTAATTTAGAGGGCTGGCTGCCTTACAGGTCCCGCACGACGCGAAAGCCGATCCAGTCGCCGCGGTTGTCCGGTACCAACGCATTGCGGTTGCCGGAGCGGGAGAACACGGGGGCTTCCCCCCAGTCGTTGCCGCGGATGCGTCTGAACTGGCATTTACCGGTCAGCCAGGCGCTGCCGTCGCTTGGGGCGCCGACGTAATCATCGTTGTAGCAATCGGCTGTCCACTCGTAGACGTTGCCGTGCATGTCGTACATGCCGAACGCGTTGGGCGGGTAGCTGCCCACCGGGGACGAGTAGCTGTAGCCATCCGCCGGGCCGTAGGTGTTGGCATGCTGGGCAATGCTGTAGCCCTTGCCCTCGTCGAACGGGAAGGGGAACGGGCCGGTGGAGCCGGCGCGGGCGGCGTATTCACGTTGGGCTTCACTGACCATCTGGTAGTGATGGCCGGTTTTCTTCGATAGCCAGGCGACGTAGTTCTGCACATCCTCGAAGTCCATGCACACGGCAGGTTGGCGCGGCCCCTGGGGGTAGCGTGGCTTGCTGGCGACGCACTCGCGGCCGGGTCGTTCATCGCCATTGGCAATCTTGACCCCGGACTGGCGTACATAGCTGTCCCACTCGCCGGCTGTGACCTGGAAGCGGCTCATGGCGAAGGGCTTGGCAAAGGTGACCGGGTGCATCGGGCCTTCATCAGGCTCGCGGCCCACTTCGTCTTCCGGGGTGCCCATGGTGAACGTACCGGCGGGCAACACGACCATTTCCGGGCAGTCCTTGCAGTCCTTGAACACTTTACCGGGTGTCGGCGTGGCCGCCTGGGCCAGCCCGGGTAGCAGGGCACTGCACAGTGTTGTCAGAATCACTGCGGCCAGCGGTTTCAGGTGCGGGTGATGGTTCATGGGAGCATCTCGCTGAAATGAAAAAGAGGCGTCACAACCGTTGGCTCAGCAACGTCATGAAGCGCTGGATCTCGGCCGATGTGTTGAGCAGGCCCGGGGAAGTGCGAATCACCGGGCCGGCGTCCCGATATACCGAGTCGATCACTACCCGGTTTTTCATCATGTGGGCGGCCACGTCGCGGCTGTCCTGGCCGTTGACCCGGAAGAAGGTGAAGCCTGCCGACAACTCGCTGCTGCGGGGTGTCACCAGCTCAATCTTCGAGTGCGCCAGCAGTTGGGTCTTCAGTTCGTCGTTGAGCTGATGAATGCGTGCCTGTACCTGCGGCTTGCCCAACTGCAAGTGCAGCTTGAAGGCTTCATCCGCAGCCCAGCGATGTTCAAAGGCGTGGTAGCCGCCGGGTGTCATGGTGGTGGCGAAGTTGGTGTCTTCGGAGAAGGTCGGCACCATCGGTGTCACGTCGGTGTTCTGTTCCGAGCGGGCGCAAATGATCCCGGTGCCCCGCGGGCCGAACATCCACTTGTGGGTGCCGGCAATGAAAAAGTCGCAATGCATGTCCGGGAAATCGAGGTTCTCGACGCCAAAGCCATGCACACCATCGACCACGTAGAGGATGCGGTCCTTGTCGTCACGGTTGCGGTTGTGTTCATCCACCAGCTTGCCGATCGCGCCGATCGGCAGCTTGACGCCGCTGCCGGATTGCACCCAGGTCATGCCGAGCACACGGGTATTGGGGCGGATATTGCGCTCGATAGAACCGAGCACTTCATCGACGGACACCGAATGGGCGCTCTCGAACAATTTGATCTTGCGTACCTGGGTGCCTTCCTTGCGTACCCGGAAATCGAGGCTGTAGGCGGTGGCGTAATGTTCGTGAACAGTGGTGAGGATTTCCTGGTCGGGGCGTACCTGGATCCCGCCGTAAATCATCGCCAGGCCTTCGGAGGTGCTGCCGGTCAGGGCTATCTGGCCGGGCCTGGCATTCAGGTAGCGGCCGGCCCATTCGCGCACCTGGCCTTCACGCTTCCATGTCTCTTGCAGGTCCCAATCCATGGCCAGGCCGGGGTTGCGGTCGATCTGCGCGCGGTAGCGCTCGATGGCCTCACGCACCGGCTTGGGGTGCGAGGCCACCAGGAAATTCGAAAAGTGCAGGTAGTCCGGGTCCTGGGTAAACAGTTGGCGAAAGCCTGCCCAAGGGTCGCCAGGTGGTGCCGCATTGCCTGCCAGTGCCTGGGGGATGATGGCAGTGCCCAGCGGCAGGCTCGCGGCGAGAAGCCCGGCCTGCTTGAGAAACGTACGGCGGTCGGTCATGAATTCACTTCATTCATTGAGGGTGGTTCAGCGGTTGGCCAATGGCTTGGCAGCTTTTTGTACCTGGTCCCAGACCCGCAGGAAGTTGCCTCCCCAGAGCTTGGCGATATCGGCTTCGGAGTAGCCGCGCTGGATCAGTTCCGCAGTCACGTTGCGCACTTCGCCGACGTTCTCCCAGCCCTTGAGGCCGCCGCCGTCGTTGAAGTCCGAGGCGATGCCGACGTGGTCGATGCCAACCTTGCGCACGGTGTAATCGATGGCATCGCCCAAGTCCTTGAGGGTGGCCTTGGGTTCTTCTTCGAGGATGGCGTACAGCGCACTGGCGTATTGGCCAAACTTTTGTTCTGGCCAGGCCGAGATGATCGGGTCGCCGGGCATCAGGGCTACGGCCAGGTTGGGCAGTGGCGGCAGGTCGAAGCGCGCGCGCAACGCGTTGAGTTTGTCCTGGGTGGGCTGGCTGAGGGGGCGCAGGTAAGCTGGGAAGCCCACCACCTGAACGACACCGCCGCTGTTCTTGATCAGTTGCAGTTCCTTGTCGCTGAGGTTGCGCGGTATGTCCACCGACGCCCGTGGCGCCGAGTGGGAGGCCACCATCGGTGTGCGGCTCAGTTGCGCAACTTGCTCCAGGGCCTTGGTGGACATCTGCGAGACATCAATGATTACCCCCAGGTCATTGAGGCGATGCACGGCTTGCTTGCCGATATCCGAGAGGCCGTCGAGGGCATCGGGTGAGTCATTGAAAAACGGCAGTGGGCGTGACGAGTCCGACCAGGCGTTGTTGCCGATGTAGCTGAAGCCGAACATGCGCATGCCGCGCGCGGTCCACAGGTTCAACTGATTAAGGTCATCACCCAGCGGGTAGGCGTTGAGCATGCTGATAAAGATCGCAAACTTGCCTTCGCCATGCAGACGCCGGAAATCATCCGGGGTGTAGGCAATGCCCACTTGGTTGGGGAAGTCGCGAACCATGCCGGAGATGATCTTGTAGCGAGTCTCCTGCTGGTGGCGGGCTTCTTCGACAAAACCCGCGGTGGGCTTGTGGGGCGCATTGGGGCCGTTCCACATTTCCGGCCAGCCGAAAATCGTCAGGGCTGCACCCGACAGGCGCCCCCGGCTGGCCTTGGCCAGGTCGAACTGGCCGCTGCCGTCCTTGTCGGCTTCGTTGCCGGCGGTACCAAAGTTGAGCGGCACGGTGATGTGACTGTCGAACGACAGCAGGCGGTCCTGCATCTCATTGGCCTGCTTGATTACCGCCAACGGGTACCCGGCATTGCCCCTGAACCAATGGTCCCAAGCCAGGAACCCGGCCCCGGCGCCAATGGCCAGGACCAGCGGCAGGCCGAAGTACAACGCCTTTTTCGAACGTGGTTTTGTCATTGCCATCTCAGTCAGTTGAGGCCTTTGCTATCTGGGATGAACGAGCGATGGCCGGGAAAATTTAAGCCTGGGAGGCGCGGTGCTAAATTTCCCCTGTCAGCGAACGTTCTAGCTTGGATAAAGCCTGCTTGATGGCTGACACAGGTAAAGCAATGACGATTTCTCGACGAGGGTTCATCGCCGGCCTGGCGCTGACTGGCGCTGCAGTGCCTGCGGCCTTTTATGCCCATCGCGAGCTGACGCGTGAAGAGTTTCCGATTACCCCGGGCGAAGCCACGGTGGATCTGGCAGACACCGCCGGCCAGCATTTGGCGGACAGCCTGCGTGGCGTGTGGCATGTGCAGTTGGCAGGCCGCGATGCCGGCCTGAAAGGCCTGCCCCTGGAGGGCCTGGAATTGCTCCTCGACGTTGCCCCGCGTGGGCGTGGCCTGCGGGGCTACCTCGACACTGGCGAGCAACTGCGTGCCGACGGCGAGCCGCGCTATCGTGTGTTGGGTGACCTGACTCCCGGCGACGGGGCGCATCTGTACTGGCGCCTGATCGACCGCGATGCCGTGGACGGGGCTCCAGCCTACGAGTTCACAATGACCCTTGATGAAGTCTGGGCCGAATTCGGTAACGCCGGCAGCGGCACCTTGAGCGGGCAGATCCTCAGCCTGGACCGCCCATTGGCCCTGCTCGAACGGGACAATCATTTTGTCGCCACCAAGCGGCTGTTTCCCGAGGCGCGTGAGCGCATCGGTCTCAACCCGGTTCTATTGGCCTGGTTGATTGCTCCCGAACATCGCCTGTTTCACCAGCTCTGGCACGCTTCCCGTGACCAGTGGCACAAACTCTCCGAAGACAAGCGTAATGCCTTGCGGGGGATCGGCTGGCAGCCTGGTCCGCGTGACCGGGAGCGCGATGCACGGGGGCCGCGCAAGGATCGCAACGGTTCGGGCATCGACTTCTTTTTCATGCATCGGCACATGCTGGGCGCCGCACGTTCGATGCAGGACTTGCCATCGTGGACGTACTTCCCTCAGCCACAGCCGGGGCTGGAGCGTGATCGCCAGGGGTTTGTGCGCTATTTCGACAATCATGACGGTTTCGCGTTGCCGCCTACCTGGATGGCGGCGAATGACAGTGCGTATACCCAGTGGGTCAGCGATATCAAGGCGGCCGAGACTTACCACAGTAACTTTGAGGTCTGGGAGTCGCAGTACCGCGACCCGCGCTACCTGGCGAAACTCACATTGGGGCAGTTCGGCTCTGAGGTGGAGCTGGGCCTGCACGACTGGCTGCATATGCGCTGGGCCTCGGTGCCGCGGGACCCGTCCAACGGCGCGCCGGTGCCTTTTGCACGGGACCCGGCTGACTTTGCCGCGCGTTGGTACGTGGCAGAGAATGACTTCCTTGGAGATCCGTTTTCTTCTCACGTGAATCCGGTGTTCTGGCGTTTTCATGGTTGGATCGATGACCGCATCGAGGATTGGTTTCGTGCCCACGAGCGTTTTCATCCGGGTGAAGTGAGCCGGCTGGAAGTCAACGGCGTGCCCTGGTTTGCGCCGGGGCGCTGGGTGGAGGTGGATGACCCGTGGCTGGGGCCGGACACCCATGGTTGCAGCACCACGCCGGGGTTGCAGATGGGCAAGTCGATGGAGATGGACCCGGAGACCATGAAGCTGGCGCTGCGGATTACCTTCGGGGCGGATGAGGACAGGCTGGCCGGGCTGTTTCGCAAGGTGCCGAAGCGTCCCTGGTACGCGCGCCATTTGAAGGTCAAGGAGCGGGTGCTCTAAAGCGCGCCGCTCAACGGCTGGGGCCGGGCAAGCCCGGCTTTCATTCAGTTGATTGTGCTTGCTGGCACCTGCCAGCCGCCCCCCAGTGCCTTATACAACGCAATGCTTGCGTTCAGCCGCGATCGGCGTAATTGCACATTCATGTCCTGCGCCGCATATAACGTGCGCTGCGTCTCCAGCACCGTCAGCAAGTCCTCCGCCCCGGCTTCATAGCGGCTCTGGGCAATCTCAAAGGCAGTCTGCGCCTCCCTCAGTTCCTCGCTCTGCCACTGCCGCTGCGCATCCAGCCCGCGAATGCTGCTCAGGGCTTTTTCCACATCGGCAAAGCCATTGATGATCGCTCCCCGGTACGTCTGCAGCAGCTCATCCTGGCGCGCCCGGGCCTTGTCCCGCTCGGCGCTCAGGCGGCCATTGTTGAAGATCGGTGCGACCAGGCCGGAAGTGAGGTTGTAGAACGGGCTGCGCACTACGTCGGCGAGCTTGTTGGCACCCGAGCCAAGGTCGGCACTGAGGGTGAGGGTGGGCAACATGGCTGCCCGGGCGACGGTGACGTCTGCCTGGGCTGCTGCCAGCCGGGCCTCGGCACTGGCGATGTCGGGACGGCGGCTGAGCAGTTGGCTGGGAACACCGGCGGCGATGCCCGGCCAGTTCAATTGGGCGAAGGGTTGCGGGGCCAGGTGCAGGTCCTGCACCGGTGTGCCCAGCAGTGCCGCGAGGCTGATCAAGGCCTCGTCGGCCTGTTGCTGTGCCAGCGGCAGTTGGCGTTGTTGTGCGGCCACGAGGCTTTTTTGCTGGGCCAGTTCCAGGGCGGTGGCGGAGCCTGCATCGTGGCGAGTCTGCACCAGCTTCAACACGTTTTGGGCGTTGTCCAGGTTGAGTTGGGCGATGCGCAGTTGCTCACGCAATGACAGCCACTGGGTATAGCTGGTCGCAACACCGCTCAGCAGGGTCAGTTCCACGGTGGCCTGGTCGAACTCGCTGGCGCGCACCTCTTCCACGGCGCTGTCCCGGGCGGCGCGCTTGCCACCCCAGAAATCAATTTCGTAAGTGGCGCTCAGGCGCGCATCGAAGTAATCCACGGCCTTGTTGCTGCTGGTGGCATCCAGCTGGCTGTAGCCCTTGCCCCGCAGCAGCTTCTGGCGGTTTGCATTGAACGCGCCGGTGAGTTCAGGCAGCAACGGTGCGCCGGCTATCACTGCGCTGGCCTGGGCCTGGCGCACCCGGGCCATGGCGCTGGCCAGGTCGTAACTGCCGCTGCGGGCCTGTTCGATCAGTTGGTTGAGCTGGGGGCTGTCGAAACTTGTCCACCATTGTTGGTTGGCCCGCAGCGCCGTTGCGTCGCTTGCGCTGTGCCAGGCGGGCGGTGGTCGCATGCCTGCGCCCGGACGCGGTGCGGGGCTGCTGCAGGCGGCCAGCAGCAGGCTGGCGGCGAGGAGGGTCAGGGACACTTTCATAGGGCGATCATTCACTGGTAAGGGCCTTGACCGGGTCAAGTCGAGCGGCTTTGCGGGCCGGCATGAAACCGAAGATAACGCCGGTGACCAGGGCGCAGAAGAAGGCCCCCACGGCGGCCGGAATCGAGAACGCGACGGCCACGTTGCTGAGGATGAGTACGCCACCCACCAGCAGGGCCAGGCCGATGCCGGTGACGCCGCCGACCACAGAGAGCATCACCGCTTCAGTGAGGAACTGGCGCAGGATGTCCCGCTGCCGCGCCCCGGTGGCCATGCGAATGCCGATTTCCCGGGTGCGTTCACGTACGGTCATCAGCATGATGTTCATCACCCCGATACCGCCCACCAGCAGCGAAATCGCGGCAATCGAGCCGAGCATCAGCGACAGGGTATTCTGGGTGCGTGCCTCGGCCTGGATCATCGCGGCATTGTTGGTCAGTTCAAAGTCGTGCTTGCCGTTGTGCAGGCGCAGCAACAACTGATTGATAGCCTGTTCGGCGTCGTGCACGTTGCGCGCGTCGGCGGCGGCAATCACTACGTATTCGGGGTTATAGCTGCCGAACAAGCGCACGCTGGCGGCAGAGTAGGGGATGGCGATACGGTCGTCGCTGTCTTTGTCGCCGGAGCTGGCGCCTTTTTCGGCGAGCACACCGACCACCTGGAATGGAACGTTTTCGATCAGGATGTATTGCCCGATCGGGTCGGTCACATCCTTGAACAGCTTGTCGCGTACCCGTTTGCCGATCACTGCCACCGTGGCTCCGGCGCGCTCGTCGGCCTCGGTGAAGTAACTCCCCTCGACCACTGGCCAGTTGAAAATGGCCGGGAAATTGGTGTCATTGCCCCCGACATACGCCATATGGTCGACGTTGCCAAAGCGAACGCCGGCCTCTGCGCCGTTCACCGGCATGATGCGCTTGACCTGAGGCAGGGCCGCCAGGGCGGCCACGTCGTTGAGGGTGATCACGCCGGGTGGTGTGCGCGGGTTGGGTGCCGACCCGCTGACGTAGAGGATATTGGAGCCGAAAGCGCCCATCTGCGCCATCACCTGGCGCTTGCTGCCTTCGCCCACCGCCAGCATCACCACCACCGACGCCACGCCGATGATGATCCCCAGCAGCGTCAGCGCCGTGCGAAAACGGTTGATCCACATCACCCGCCACGCGGCTTGCACGGCATCCAGCAGCTCGGCTTTCCAGGCGCCGTTGTGCTCGGCGCCATCGGCCAGGCGCTGGCGCAGGTCCACGGCTTGCAAGGCGCCCGAGATCGCCACGGGGGCCGTCTCGCTGGTGTCGGCAGAGTCGCTGATGATCAGCCCGTCGCGGATCTCGATGATGCGATTGGCCCGCGCCGCGACTTCGCGGTCGTGGGTGATCAGGATGACCACGTGGCCCTGGCTGGCCAGTTCGTCCAGCAGGGTCATGACCTCGGCGCCGCTGTGGCTGTCGAGGGCGCCGGTGGGTTCGTCGGCGAGGATGATATGCCCGCCGTTCATCAACGCCCGGGCAATCGACACCCGCTGTTGCTGGCCGCCGGAAAGCTGGTGCGGGCGGTTGCCGGTGCGCTCGGCCAGGCCCAGGCGCGTGAGCAGGGCCTTGGCGCGGGCATGGCGTTCGGCGGCGCTGATGCCGGCATAGATCGCCGGCATCTCGACGTTTTCCTGGGCCGAGCCGGATGGGATCAAGTGATAGCCTTGGAACACGAAACCGAAGGCCTCGCGGCGCAGCCAGGCGAGTTCGTCGCTGTCGAGCTGGGCGACGTTCTCTCCGGCGAACAGGTAGTCGCCCTCGGTGGGGCGGTCGAGGCAGCCGAGGATATTCATCAGCGTGGATTTGCCGGAGCCGGAGGCGCCGACAATCGCCACGAATTCCCCGGCATGGATCGCCAGGTCGATGCCGCGCAGCACATCAACCTGCGGCGTATCGCCGCCGCCGTAGGATTTGCGGATGCCCTTGAGTTCGATCAGTGGGGTCGACATTCAACCTCCGCTGCCATCGGCCGGGCCGATCAGCAGGTGATCGCCTTCGTTCAGGCCTTCCAGCACCTGGACTCGCAGGCGGTCGCTGAGGCCCAGGCGGATTTCGCGTTGCTCGATGCTGCCGTTTTTCGCCACCACGCGGGCGATCTGTTTGTCGCCGCCGAGGCTGCCTTGCAGGGCGGCGACCGGCGCGGTCAGCGTGTCCCTGGCCAGGCCGGCGACGAAGAATACCTGGGTGGTCATTTCCGCCATCAAGGCGTTATCGGTGTTGTCGACGTCCAGCAGCACCGTGTAAAGCACCACTCGCCCGGTGCCGCTTTTGCTGGCGTTGCTCGGGCTGCCACCGCCCTGGCTGGTTTCGTTGAGCGGCTTGGGCGGGATCGGCAAAATCTGCCGCACGGTGCTGGTCCAGCGTCGGCTGCCGCCGCTCAGGGTGGTGAAGTAGGCCGTCATGCCGGGTTTGACATGGCCGATGTCGGCTTCCGAGACTTCGGCCCATACGGTCATCGGCGAAAGCTTGGCGATCCGCAGGATCAGCGGGGTTTGCTGCTGGGCGTTGAGTGTCTGGCCTTCCCGGGCGTCCACCGCGACCACGGTGCCGCTCATTGGCGCATAAATGCGCGTGTAGCCCAACTCTGCCTCGTCACTGCGCAGGCTGGCCTTGGCCTGGCGAATCTGCGCCAGGAACATGTCGACCCGCGCCTGGGTGGCGCTCAGTTCGGCCCTGGCAGTTTGCACGTCTTCTTCCCGGGTGGCGTTACCGGCTTCCAGGCGTTGCTGGCGCTGGTACTTCTGGCGGGCCAGTTCGTGCTGGGCCCGTTGCTCCTGCAACTGGGCCTGCAGGTTCTCGATGGCATAGCGGCTGGCGTCGAGCTTGGCTTTTTGCGTGGAGGGGTCGATCTCTACCAGCAATTGGCCTTCCTTGACCTGGGCACCGGCCTCGACGTGAATCTTCTGGATCTGTCCGGACGCCTGGGCGCCCACGTCGACGTAGCGCCGGGGTTGCAGGGTACCCAGGGCCGTGACGCTGCTTTCGATATCGCCCCGGGTCACGGTGACGGTCGCCAGCTTGTCCCGGCCCGGCGGCAGGACCTGCCAGGCAGCTAAAGCGATGACGGGGATCAGGCACGCGACCACAAGCAGGGCGCGTCGGGCAGGTCGAGGACGTTTCATGCAGAGTTCCAGCCAGGAAAGATCGGCCCGCAGGAGCGGGAAGCTGACAGGTAGACGAGGAAATTGTCCGGGGATTTAGGCCGTTACATATGCCGTTACAGGTGTGTCAGGCAAAATAATTGGCCGGCGTTGCAAGTCTTGTTTAAAACTAGATGAGAATTACTATAAATTACACGCACCTCAAACTGCCATCATCGAATCGGCCGTTATCTTCGTACTCAAAGGACCTAATGCCGCCTACAGGCGGTCGGGAGTCATGTTGGAAAACTACTATCGCGAGCTGGTGTGTTTCCTCAACGCCAAGCTGGGCAACCGTCAGGTGGCCGAAGATGTGGTGCATGACGCTTATGTGCGGGTGCTGGGGCGTGCCAGTGAGGTCCCGATCGAGCAGCCCCGGGCGTTTCTCTATCGCACGGCGCTGAACCTGGTGATCGACGGTCATCGGCGCAACGCCCTGCGCCAGGATGAACCCCTGGAAGTACTCGACAGCGAGGAGCGTTTTTCGCTGTCTTCGCCCCATCACTGCCTGGACCACGGCCAGCGCCTGGAAATGCTTGAGCGCGCGCTGGCCGAGCTGCCGGCGCTCTGCCGTGACAGTTTCCTGTTGCGCAAGCTCGACGGCCTGTCCCACCTGCAAATCGCCGAGCGCCTGGGTATTTCCCGCGCGCTGGTGGAAAAACACATCGTCAATGCCATGAAGCATTGCCGGGCGCGCATGCGTGAGTGGGATGCGCACTGATTCCAGCGTTAGCTAAATTTTATTTCATTGTCCTCGTCTCCTATCAACACACGACCTGTTGCTGTGCCTTCAGGTCTCTGAGGCTTTCCCGCCCCACTGCCACGGGGCTTATCCAGAGGACACTGGAATGACACAGGCAATTGCATCGCCCGCCGTTCACGACCTGATCGGTATCGGGTTCGGCCCTTCGAACCTGGCGCTGGCCATCGCCCTGCAGGAACGCGAGAAAGCCCAGGGCAAACTGGACGTGCTGTTCCTCGACAAACAGGCCGACTACCGCTGGCACGGCAACACCCTGGTCACCCAGAGTGAATTGCAGATTTCCTTCCTCAAGGACCTGGTGACCCTGCGCAATCCCACCAGCCCTTATTCCTTCGTCAATTACCTGAAGGCCCACGGGCGCCTGGTGGATTTCATCAACCTGGGTACCTTCTATCCGTGCCGCATGGAGTACAACGACTACCTGCGCTGGGTCTCCGGGCAGTTCCAGGCGCAAAGCCGCTACGGCGAGGAAGTGCTGGCCATCGAGCCGATCCTGCATCAGCAGCAGGTAGAGGCGCTGCGGGTGATTTCCCGGGACGCCCAGGGTGAACAGCACGTGCGCACCACCCGCTCGGTGGTGGTCAGCGCCGGTGGTACGCCGCGTATTCCGGCGTCGTTCAAGGCGCTCAAGGATGACGGTCGGGTGTTCCATCACTCCCAGTACCTGGAACGCATGGCTCAGCAACCGTGTGTCGACGGCAAGCCGATGCGCATCGCGATCATCGGTGGTGGCCAGAGCGCAGCCGAGGCGTTTATCGACCTCAACGACAGCTTCCCGTCGGTGCAGGTCGACATGATCCTGCGCGGCTCGGCCCTCAAGCCTGCGGATGACAGCCCGTTCGTCAACGAAGTGTTCTCGCCGGAGTTCACCGACCTGGTGTTCCAGCAGAACGGCAGCGAACGCGAGCGCCTGGTCAACGAGTACCACAACACCAACTATTCGGTGGTGGACCTGGACCTGATCGAGCGCATCTACGGGATCTTCTACCGCCAGAAAGTTTCCGGCATTGCCCGTCACGCGTTCCGTACCCTGACCACCGTGGAAAAAGCCACGGCCGGGCCGCTGGGTGTGGAGTTGGCGCTGCGCAACAACGCCACCGGCGAAACCAGCCTCAACCATTACGATGCCGTCGTACTGGCCACCGGTTACGAGCGCCAGATGCATCGTCAGTTGCTCGCACCGTTGGCCGACTATATGGGCGACTTTGAAGTCAGCCGCGACTACCGCATCGTCACCGACGAGCGCTGCAAGGCCGGCATCTACATGCAGGGCTTCAGCCAGGCCAGCCATGGCCTGAGCGATACCTTGCTGTCGATCCTGCCGATCCGTGCCGACGAGATTGCCGCGTCGCTGTACGAGTACGACCGCAGCCGCGGCAAGAGCCGTTCGGTGCAGGACGTGTTGCTGGCCACCGCCAGCTGACAGGCTGCACTTGAACCGCGGGGGCGGCTGCTGATACTGTACAAAAAACCAGTATCGGTAGAAGCCCCATGCAGTTGATCGAAAAACTCAGCATCCTCGCCGACGCCGCCAAGTACGACGCGTCCTGCGCCAGCAGCGGTGCGCCCAAGCGCAGCTCGGAAGGCAAGGCGGGGCTGGGTTCCACCGATGGCATGGGCATCTGCCACAGCTACACGCCCGACGGTCGCTGCGTGTCGTTGCTCAAGGTGCTGCTGACCAACTTCTGCCTCTACGACTGCCAATACTGCGTCAACCGCCGCTCCAGCGACGTGCCCCGTGCACGCTTCAGCCCGGAGGAGGTGGTGACCCTGACCCTCGACTTTTACCGGCGCAACTGCGTCAGCGGGCTGTTTCTCAGCTCCGGCATCATCCGTTCGGCCGACTACACCATGGAGCAGCTGGTGCGGGTCGCCAAACTCCTGCGCGAAGAGCATGACTTTCGCGGCTACATCCACCTCAAGACCATTCCCGAAGCCGACCCGGCACTGATTGCCGAGGCGGGGCGGTATGCCGATCGCCTCAGCGTGAATATCGAGTTGCCAACGGACAAGAGCCTGCAAACCCTGGCGCCCGAGAAGCAGATCGTCTCGATCAAGCAGGCCATGCAAACCATCTATACCGGTGAGCAGACCGTGCTCAACGAACCCCGCGCGCCGCGTTTCGCGCCGGCCGGGCAGAGCACGCAGATGATCGTCGGCGCCGATGACACCGACGACAGCACCATCCTCCACAGCGCCGAGGCGTTGTACGGCAATTTCAAACTGCGCCGGGTGTATTACTCGGCGTTCAGCCCGATCCCCAACAGCCCGAAAAGCGTGCCCCTGGCCGCGCCGCCGCTGATGCGCGAGCACCGCTTGTACCAGGCGGATTTCCTGTTGCGCAGCTACGGGTTCAGCGCCAATGAACTGTTTGAAGGGCCGGGCGACCTGGCCCTGGATATCGACCCCAAGCTGGCCTGGGCGCTGGAGCACCGCGAGGTGTTCCCGCTGGACTTGAACCGGGCCGAGCCGACGCTTATTGCGCGCATTCCCGGAATTGGCCTGCGCACCACCCAGCGGCTGGTGGACCTGCGTCGCCAGCGCAAGATCCGCTTCGAAGACCTGGCGCGCATGCGGTGTGTGCTGACCAAGGCCAAGCCGTTTTTCATCACCAGCGACTACCACCCGCAGCAAGCGGAAAGCACCAGCGTGCTGCTGCGCGAACAACTGCGCGACCGCCCGCAGCCGCAGCAAATGGGGCTGTGGGGATGATCAGCCTGGAATGCGACAACCTGTTCAGCACCTGGCGCGAGCAGGCGCGCTGGTTGCTCAGCCATCAGATCGACCCCAGCCACGTGAGTTGGGGCGTGGCCGAGGTGGCGGACCTGTTTGCCACCGACGAGCAGTACCCGGCCGAGTGCGGGCCGTTCCAGGCGCGGATTCCCAAGGCGCTGCTGGAGCTGCTGGAGTCTGCCGCGTGTTATCACGGTGAACAGCGCTGGAGCCTGTTGTATGAGGTGCTGTGGCGCGTCAGCCATGGGGACCGCACGGCGATGATGTCGGGGGACAAGCTGGGCAGCGAATTGCAGCGGCGGATCAAGCAGGTGCAGCGCGAGGCCCATCACCTGCATGCGTTTGTGCGGTTTATCGCATTGCCGGCAGAGGCGGGGCCGCAGTTGCCGGAGTACGTGGCGTGGCATGAGCCGGCCCACGATATCTTGAAGGTGGCCAGCCAGCATTTTGTCGGGCGCATGGGGCGTCATCGCTGGATGATCGCCACGCCCCTGGATGGGGTTTATTACGACGGGGAGCAGTTGATTCACCAGCGGCAATGCCCAGTGGAATGGCAGGCTTTGGCGCAGAATGTCGAGGATCCCCACAGTGCGATGTGGTTGACGTACTACAGCCATATCTTTAACCCGGCGCGGTTGAATCCGAAGGTGATGGAAGGGCATTTGCCGAGCCGGTTCTGGAAGAATCTGCCGGAGGGCAAGTTGATTCCGGGGTTGATCAGCGAGGCGCGTACGGGCAAGCAGCGGGATGGGCAGGCGAAGATGATTGGGGCGCGTCCAGGCAAGCGAATTTCAAGCGGGCACGGTTAAATGTGGGAGCGGGCTTGCTCGCGAATGCGGTGTGTCAGCAGCACATCCAGCGACTGATACACCGCATTCGCGAGCAAGCCCGCTCCCACATTTGATCTCTATTGCCTGTAGGGGCGGATTCAGGCCAGTTCGGTGGCGGTGTTTTTTACGACCGCCAGCTCGGGATGCGCCACCAATTTATCGATGTGCAATTCATCATTGTTCAGCCAGGTTTCCGTCAGCACGCGGTAGTGCTCCATGTCCCGGCAGCGCATGCGCAGGCTGTAGTCGAACGGCCCGCTGATCAACTGGCACTCGAACACTTGCGGGCAGGCTTTGACACATGCCTCGAACGCCTTCTGCGCCGAGCGCCCGCTCTGGTTGGAGAGGGCCACCAGCACCAGCAGTGACAGCCCCGGCGAGACCATCTGCACGTCGATGATCGCCCCATAACCCCGGATGACCCCGCGTCGTTCCAGCTTGCGTACCCGTTCCAGGCACGGCCTGGGCGTCAGGTGCACCAGCGACGAGAGTTTTTCGTAGGTGATGCGTCCCTGGTGCCGTAACACGTCGATGATGGCTTCATCGATGCGGTCCAGCACAGGTGAGGCGTTCGGTCCGGTGGCCTTGGTATCCATGGTGTGTGGTGTTCACTTCAATCGGTTGGAAAGAAATTGCTGCAAGCGTTCGCTGTTCGGCTGGTCGAGGATATCCGCTGCGCCTTGTTCCTCGACGCGGCCCTGATGCAGGAACAGCACTTGGCTGGACACCTGGCGGGCAAAGCCCATTTCGTGGGTGACCATGAGCATGGTACGACCTTCCTCCGCCAACGTCTGTATGACTTTGAGCACTTCTCCTACAAGTTCAGGGTCGAGGGCCGAAGTGGGTTCGTCGAACAGAATGATCTCCGGTTCCATCGCCAGGGCCCGGGCGATGGCCACGCGCTGTTGCTGGCCGCCGGAGAGGAATGCCGGGTATTGGTCCGCCACCCGGCCCGGCAGGCCGACCTTGTCGAGGTACAGGCGTGCGCGTTTTGCCGCCTCGGCGGCGCTCACCCCCAGCACCCGGCGCGGCGCCATGGTGATGTTTTCCAGCACGGTCATGTGGCTCCACAGGTTGAAGTGCTGGAACACCATGGCCAGGCGGGTGCGCAGGTTCTGCAATTGCGCCTGGTGCGGCGCGCGCGTGCCGGCGCGGCCTTGCTGCATTTCGATGCTGATGCCATCGAGGGTGATAACCCCGGCGTCCGGCTGTTCGAGGAAGTTGATGCATCGCAGCATCGTGCTCTTGCCGGAGCCGCTGGCGCCGATCAGGCTGATCACGTCGCCGTTGCGCGCGTTCAGTGAAACGCCCTTGAGCACCTCATGCTCGCCATAGCGTTTGTGCAGGCCTTCGACCTGGAGTTTGACGTTGGCGTTTTCGGCCACGGCGACCGGCTGGGTAGCGGGGCGTACATCGGTGGGATAAGCGGCCAGGGCCTGCGCGGACTGATTCATGGGTTAGCCTCGGGTAGGAACAAGAAAACGCATCCAGCGACGTTCGGCCAGTCGAAACAGGCCCACCAGTGCAAAGGACAGCAGCATGTACAACAGGGCAGCGATGCCGAAGGCCTGGAACGTCAGGAACGTCTCGGCGTTGGCGTCGCGGGCCACCTTGAGGATGTCGGCAATGGTGGCGGTGAACGCCAGGGACGTGGCGTGCAGCATCAGGATCATTTCATTGCTGTAGGCCGGCAGTGCGCGACGCAGTGCGGCGGGCACTACCACAAACAGGTTCAGGCGCCAGCCATGCAGGCCGTAGGCCTTGGCGGCTTCGATCTCGCCGTGGGGGATGTTGCGAATCGCCCCGGCAAAGATTTCCACGGTGTAGGCGCACGTGTTCAATACAAACGCCAGCAGCGTGCAGTTCAGTGCATTGCGAAAAAACTGGTTGAGCAGGGCGTTGTCCTGCACCACGTCCAGGCCGTAGAGGCCGGTGTAGCAAATCAGCAACTGGATATACAGCGGCGTGCCGCGAAACAGGTAGGTGTAGACCTCCACTGGCCAGCGAATCCAGAAGTGTTCCGAGACCCGCGCGATCGCCAGCGGGATCGACAGAAAGAAGCCCAGCACCACCGAGATAATGAAGAGCCACAGGGTCATCGCCACCCCGGAAAAGCCGTTACCGTCGGTGAACAGGTAGGCCAGGCCGTATTGCTGGATCAGTTCGATCATCGCACCATCCCCTTGATGCCCACGTTGTAGCGCCGTTCCAGGCGTTTGAAGATGCGGTTGGAGAGGGTGGTGATCACCAGGTACACCAGGCCCGCGAGGATCAGGAAATACAGCGGGTCATTGGTGGTCTTGCCGGCGTTTTGTGCGGCCTTGACCAGGTCTGACAGGCCGATGATCGACACCAGCGCGGTGGACTTGAGCAGCACCAGCCAGTTGTTGCCCAGGCCCGGCAGGGCAAAGCGCATCAGTTGCGGGAACAGCACCAGGCGAAAGCGCTGCCAGCGGCTCAGGCCGTAGGCGGTGGCGGCTTCGAGTTGGCCGGCGGGCACGCTGAGAATCGCCCCGCGAAAGTTTTCGGTGAAATACGCACCGTAGATAAAACCGAGGGTGATGACACCGGCGGTGAACGGGTCGATTTCGAAGTAGGCCCAGCCGAGCATTTCACTCAGGTCGTTCAGCCACAGTTGCAGGCTGTAGAAAATCAGCAGGATCAGCACCAGGTCCGGCACGCTGCGAATCAGCGTGGTGTAGAGCGTGGCCGGAACCCGCAGCAGCTTGACGCTGGAGAGCTTGGCGGCGGCGGCGAGCAGTCCCAGGGACAGGCTCAGCAGCAGCGCCAGGAACGCCAGCTTGACCGTCATCCAGGCACCCTGGGCCAGCAGCGGGCCGAAGCCTTGCAAGTTGAGGAGTTCATTCATGGGAAGTATCTCGATGGAGCGCAGAGTTTTACGGTGGGAGCGAGCTTGTGTGGGAGCGGGCTTGCTCGCGAAGACAGAGTTTCAGTCAATACATGTGTGACTGACCCACCGCTTTCGCGAGCAAGCCCGCTCCCACACAAGCTCGCTCCCACAGGAGGCGTCACTCGTTGTAGATATCCTGATCGCCGAAGTATTTCTTCTGGATCTGTGTGTAGGTGCCATCGGCCTGGACGGCGGCGATGCCTTTGTTGATCAGCTCCACCAGGTCCTTGTCGTTCTTGCGCAGGCCCATGGCGATGTCGAGCGGCAGGGTCGGATCCTTGAAGGCCGGGCCGGTCTTGAAGTCGGCGCCTTCAGGTTTGGACAGGAAGTTGAGCTGGGCTTCAAGCTTGTCGGTCAGGGTGGCGTCGAGGCGACCGTTTTGCAGGTCGGCGTAGTTCTGTTCCTGGGACTGGTACGCCTTGATCTGCGCGCCGAGCTTGGCCAGGTGCGCACGGGCGTAGGCTTCCTGCAGCGAGCCTTGCAGCACGCCGACCTGTTTGCCTTTCAGGGATTCGGGGGTGTCGCCGAAGTCGGCGCTTTTGCGGGTGATCACCGAGGTCGGGCTGAGGAACAGCCGGTCGCTGAAGTCGATGACTTTCTGGCGGGCCGGGGTCACGGCCATGGAGGACATGATGGCGTCGAACTTGCGGGCGCGCAGGGCCGGGATCATGCCGTCGAATTCGTTGTGGACCCACACGCATTTGACTTCCAGCTTGGCGCAGATGGCGTTGCCCAGGTCGATATCGAAACCTTGCAGGCTGCCGTCGGCGGCGACGGATTCAAACGGTGGGTATTCGGGGAAAACCCCAAAGCGGATTTCTTTCCATTCCTGAGCCTGGGCAGCGGTTGCGGCCAATGGCAGGAGCAGCGCAGCGAAAAGTGATCGGAGCGGAGTCATGTGTATTCCCTATATTTTGTAATTGATGTCAGGGCAGTAGAAAAGTTGAAAGCTAAGGCGAGCTGGCTTTTGTGGCGAGGGAGC